>CAMNYG010000130.1 GCA_946570335.1 uncultured Dietzia sp.
GCTGCCGGCACCAGCCGTCACCCACTGCCCCACCGTAAGAACAGCAGCGTCCGCGCGGGGAGTCTCCAGCTGACAGCCGAGCGCCACGAGGTAGCGCCAGAGCAGCAGTTCCACCGGATCCGTGATGCCCTCCGGGGCCACGATCCGAGGACGGCCCACTTCGTTCCCGTCCTCCACCGCGCGGACGACGAGTCGTAACCCGCCCGGGCCCCACGGCGCGAGCACACGCTCCGAGTCCTCCATCACTGCGGCGAGCACCGACACCGCCAGTCCGTCGCCCTCGGCCGTCAACGACTCCGCACCGAGCCGGGAGTCGATCGTCTCCTGCCGGCGAGCCAACCGTGCGAAGACCCGCGTCGCCGTGACCCCGGCCTCGACGAGTGCGTCGACCTGCGCGACCAGGTCCGACGCCTCGAGCGCGGAGGCGGCATCCGCCAGCGAGAGCACCGACTCCGCCCCGGCCTGCGCCAACAGCATGAGGAGCTCATCCGGATCGCTCCCGACAAGGGGCGCCCCGGCGAGAGCATGGAGGAGGAGAAGAGCCGACGTGTCGGCCAGGCGATCCGCGACGGTGTCGACCAGGGTCGAGTAGAGGACCGCATCGGCACCGGCCTCGCGGTTCTTCCCCCTGCCCGTCTCCTCCAGCCACCGGCCGACCTGGTGCGCATCGAACAGCAGCGCGGCGGGATCCACCGGCTCGGGGAAGGCGGTGGGCTGGCCGGCGAATCGGCGACGCCAGGTCGAGACGACGGGCCGCTGCACACCGGCGAGCTCGGCGATCTGCCGCATCGTCAGCACCTGAGCCATCTCGCCTCCTGTCAGCCGCTGCCGGTGATGATGCGGGCGACGCTACCCCACCAATCCGACGGTTCCTGCACCACCGGCGATAAGTCCCCTTATCACGTGTTCTGCTTGACGATTCCTGAGCAGAACCTGACTGTTGTTCAGGTCCGACCAACGCCGATCTTCAGCGAGCGGACACCACCTTCATCCCCTGTCGCCGAGGAGACCTCGCAATGTCATCCACTTCCATCCGCTCGTTCGCCACCGCGTCCGTCGCCGCCGGCCTGCTCGGAGCCGGCGCGCTGCTGGCACCCGCCGTCGCCATGGCCCAGCCCGTCGCACCGTCCGACGTCCTCAAGATCGACTCCCCGGAGCTTCAGGTGCAGGTCAACGGCGACACGGCGCACTTCACCATCACCGCTCCGGACGACATGGCCTGCGTGGGACCGTTGGTCGTCGAGGGCTCGATCAGCGAGAGCGACATCGACCCCGAGAACTACGACGAGACCTTCTTCGAGGAGCTGTTCGACGAGCCCGTGTGGCCCACCGAGGAGAAGGACCTCCACGTGGTGGTCAACGAGGGCAGCCCGCTCGCCGACCAGCCGGGCGCGTCAGTCAGCCCGCTCGAGGTCAGCGTGCCCGGTCTCCATGACGGTGACTACGTCGCCACCTCCGTCTGCGTGTCCGAGGACTACGTGGACGTGCCCACCCTGAGCCGCCAGCTCGACGGGCCCGACCAGGTCAGCGCCCTCCAGGACGCCCGGTTCCCGCTGGAGATGCACTTCCGCAACTTCTCGGTCACCACCACGGGCAGCGTCAACCTGGGCAGCGTCGACGTCTTCGGCAGCCTCGGCAGCATCGGCAGCTGACAGTCCGACACCGTTCGCCTGCAGCCGCCCCGGACCATCGGGGCGGCTGCAGGTGGTGGCATCGGAAACTACTGTGGGCGAGAGCACCTGCCTCGAGCCACAGGAGAAGCAATGGACGTCGCCGCCGTCACCGCGATCGCACCCGACGCACCGCTGGAGAAGACCACGATCCGCCGGCGGGACACCGGGCCGTCCGACGTGCTCATCGAGATCGAGTTCTCCGGCATCTGCCACTCGGACATCCACCACGCGCGCGGCGAGTGGGGACGCACCCTGTACCCCACGACACCAGGTCACGAGATCGTCGGCATCGTCCGCGAGGTCGGCTCGGAGGTCACCCGGCATGCGGTCGGTGACCGCGTGGGCGTCGGCTGCATGGTGGGTGCCTGCCACGAGTGCTCCTCGTGCCAGGCCGGCCAGGAGCAGGAATGCGAGCGCGGGGCCGTCATGACCTACGGCTCCCCACTGCCCGAGGACTCCGTGGAAGGCGCCTCCACGCAGGGCGGATACTCGACGCACATCGTGGTGGAGGAGCGGATGGTCGTCTCCGTCCCCGACGGTCTCGACCCGGCCGCCGCCACGCCACTGCTGTGCGCGGGCATCACCATGTACTCGCCACTACGACAGTGGAACGTCGGCCCGGGCTCGAAGGTCGCGGTGGTCGGCATGGGCGGACTCGGGCACGTGGGCGTGCAACTCGCCGTGGCGATGGGCGCCGAGGTCACCGTCCTGTCGCAGACCACCTCCAAGCGCGACGACTCGCTGCGCTTCGGCGCCGTCGAGCACTACGCGACCGCCGGCGAGGAGGGCAAGCAGAACCTGCGCAACCTGACCGGCACGTTCGACGTCATCCTCAACACCGTGTCCGCTCCCCTGCCGCTCGACCAGTTCATGCGCACACTCAAGCCGCGCGGAGCGATGGTGGAGATCGGGATCCCGAGCGAGCCGATGTCGCTGCGCGCGGGGTCGGTGACCGGCGGCCGCAAGATCCTCACCGGGTCCATGATCGGCGGTATCCCCGAGACCCAGGAGATGCTCGACTTCTGCGCCGAACACGGCATCACCGCCGAGATCGAACTGATCGCGGCGGACAAAATCAACGAGGCCTACGACCGCGTGGTCCGCTCCGACGTGCGCTACCGCTTCGTGATCGACGCCAAGACGTTCTGACACCCCGGCCCGCGGAAAGGCCGGCACGTCCTCAGCGCCAGCCGAAGAACTGCATGCCGAAGAGCGTCACGAGGAGCACCGGGCCGGCGATGATGAGTGCACAACATGTTCTTCCATGCTCGGGTGCTCGTAGGGTCCCCCCTGCCATTCCGAGAGCCCGTGCGGGGCACGAGTCGCCACGTCAATCCGTTCGTCAGTCAGCATCACACTCCCCAGGCAGGACGATGCCAGCTTTTTGGCGGCCGGAATCGACATCAGCCGAACAGCATTTCCCACAACTTCATCGCCATTCCCCACAACGTCATCCCAAAGAAGATGACCGACGTCGTGATGACAACCGGCTTGGTGTGACCGTCGTTCCAAGAAAGGCTGAACAAGCGCTTGAATTCGACCCACCGTCCCGCCCAGTAGCCCTGATCCGGTTCGAGAGCCGGATACTCGTACGGGCCCTCCCGCCGGCCGTGGGACTCTGGTTGCTCGATCTCGTATCGCGACATCTACTCATCCTCCGAATGCTCATCAAAGAACTTCTCATGCACCGCATCGGCCGCCTTCTGACCGAAGTGGGTTCCTACTGCGGCTCCGATTCCGGCACCAATGAATGTGCCTGCCGGCCCGAACAACGAGCCTGCGATCGCTCCGGCGGCAGCTCCACCGAGGGCCCCGCCGCCAAGGGCGCCGGTCGTCTCGATGAACGCTTCGCGGGTTGAGGTCTTTCCCTCGGCATGTGCCTTCACCCCGTCGTAGACCGTAAGACCACTGCCCAACGGGCCGGCCAGCCTTCCGAGTCCACGCAAGCCGGTGCTCGCGCTGCGACCGAAGTCGTCGGGCACCGGATTCAGCTTGTGCTTGCCCCGGGTGTCCGGATCGAGTTCATCGGCGAAAGCCGGGTATCCCTCTGACATCGCCGCCGTCATCGCGTCCACTCCCCGACCGGGCCACGGGTCATCCGGGCCCGGTATCGGCGATCTGTCGACCTCCGGCGGGATCGCGGCGTGGAGCCTGGTGGCGATCTCATCGATCTGCTCTCCGTAGTGCTCGTCGAGCGAGCGAACGATGTCCACGGCGAAGCTGATCGCCTCGGCGTGCTCGTCGACAGTTGCCTGATCGATGTCATCGCGACCGGCAGTGGGGCGCACCGACTCGTCGCCCACCTCCAGACCGGCTCCCTCAGCCTCGGCGATGCGACCGTGGACCGCCCGGACCGCAGACCCCAGGGCGGCCTGCGCTCTGCGGAGCACATCGACGAGATCATCGAGTGCATGGGCCAGCTTGGTGACATGCACTTTCTCGAACTCCACGGCATCGAGGACCGCATCAGCGGCACGCCCGTCCCACCCTTCGTCCAAGGCCTCGCCCCCCTCGGAGAGGATGCTCCGGGCGTCCTGTGCCACCGATGCCTTGTCCGCCACCGCATCGCCCACCCCGAGCAGCGCCCCGGTCTCCCAGTTGCGGACCTGGCCCACCGAGTACGTCATGCGCCCGCCACCGCCCCGAGCAGGGCCGCGAAGTCCTCGTCCTCCGCCTTGAGGAACCGGTGCGCCTCGGCCGCGAAGTCCGCCAGGCCCGCGAGCCTGCCCGAGCTCCGGGCAGCACACACCGCCGCCGCGCCACATGCCCGGTCCAGCGCCTGTTCAATCGCCGACCCACCGGGCAACGCCGCCGCCACACTCGCGGCCACCTGTGGGAACTCCACGTCCGCGGCACGGTCGCCGGATGCGCGGAACACGGAGACCGCGCTGGCGATCTTCCCGGCGTCCGCCCTGATCGTCCCGTCGGGCATGGGCTCACCTCGTCGTCGTCATCAAGCTCGTCACCCGGTATGACGGCGCCACCCCACCGGACGGTTCCCACCCCGCACAGATGGGCGTGCGTCACCGCCCGTGTCAGACCCATGGTGTCTACTAAGGGTGTGGCCGGGACCCCGGTTCCCGCGGTCCCGCAGCCACCACCCGGCGGCGTCGCCCGGCGCCGGGATCTCTCCCCCGAGGAGTTCCTCATGCCACTCACCTGGACCCCCACCGTCGACCGCGCGCTCGCCGTGGCCGCCCGATGCCATGCCGGCCAGACCCGCAAGGACGACCCGACGCCCTACATCGCGCATCCCGACGCGGTGGCGATGATCGTCTCCGACTTCACCACCGACGAGGACGTGGTGGTGGCCGCGCTGCTCCACGACGTCCTGGAGGATGTGCCGCCGTCGGTGTACTCGGCCGCCGACATGACCGCCGAGTTCGGCGAGCGCGTCACCG
>CAMNYG010000131.1 GCA_946570335.1 uncultured Dietzia sp.
GCCCGTGCCGGCGGTGACGATGAGCTTCTCCGCACCCGGCACCTGGTTCACCGACTGGCCACGCAGCTGGCGCACGCCCTCGGCGATGCCGTTCATACCGTGGATGTACGCCTCGCCCAGCTGGCCGCCGTGCGTGTTCAGCGGCAGGCGGCCCCCCACCTCGAGCGCGCCCGGCTCGCGGACGAAGTCCTTGGCCTCGCCGCGACCGCAGAAGCCCAGCTCCTCGAGCTGCATCAGGACATACGGGGTGAAGTGGTCGTACAGGACCGCCATGTCCATGTCCTCGGGGCGCAGCCCCGACTGGTTCCACAGCTGGTCGCCCACGATGCCCATCTCCGGCAGTCCCGCGAGCTCGGGGCGGTAATACGAGGTCATGATGTACTGATCCGGCCCCGAACCAGAGGCCGCGGCGGCGATCGACACCGGCTTGTGCGGCAGATCCCTGGCGCGCTCGGGCGTGGTCACCACGATCGCCTGCCCCCCGTCGGACTCCTGGCAGCAGTCCAGCAGGTGTAGCGGCTCGGCGATGTAGCGGGAGGCCTGGTGGTCGGCCAGCGTGATCGGCTTGCCGTAGAAGAACGCTGCCGGATTGACGGCCGCGTGCTTGCGGTCCACCACGGCCACGCGGCCGAGGTCCTCGCTCGTGGCGCCGAATTCGTGCATGTAGCGCCGGGCGACCATCGCCACGAACCCGGCGGGCGTGGACAGCCCGTGCGGATACGAGAAGGCGTTGTCGGTACCCGAGGAGTTGACCTGCTGCACCAGCGCGGTGTTGACCTGCCCGAAGCGCATCCCCGAGCGCTCGTTGAAGGCGCGATAGCAGACCACGACCTCGGCGACGCCGGTGGCGACGGCCATCGCGGCCTGCTGCACGGTCGCACACGCCGCGCCGCCGCCGTAGTGGATGCGCGAGAAGAAGTTCAGGTGCCCGATGCCGGCGGCGCGGGCCACGGCGATCTCGGTGTTGGTGTCCATCGTGAACGACACGAGCCCGTCCACGTCCGAGGGCTCGAGCCCTGCGTCCGCGACGGCGGCCTGCACGGCCTCGGCGGCGAGCCGGAGCTCGGATCGACCGGAGTCCTTGGAGAAATCGGTGGCGCCGATCCCGACGATCGAAGCCTTGTCCGCGAGAGAGCTCACTGCGGGTCTCCGTTCATGTAGAGGGTCGCGGTCGAGGTGACGTGCGCGCCCAGCGAGTCGGTGCCGACGATCTTCAGGGTGACCAGGCCGTCAGCCGCGATCTCCGTGACCTCGCCGGTGAGGGTCAGCGTGTCGTAGGCGTACCAGGGCACACCGAGACGCAACTTGATGGAGGTGATCCGCGCCTTCTGTCCAGCCCAGTCGGTGACGAACCGCTGCACCAGGCCGGTGTCGGTGAGGATGTTGACGAAGATGTCCTTCGAGCCCTTCTGCTGAGCGAGGTCCCGGTCGTGATGGACATCCTGGAAGTCGCGCGTCGCCAGGGCCGAGGCCACGATGAACGTCGGGGTCCCCTCGACGGTCAGCTCCGGCAGGGTGTCCCCCACTCGGACGGCGGGAGGCTCAGCGGGGCAGACCGCACCGTTCACTGCACTGTTCTCGCTCACTTGGCGGCCTCTTCCTTCACCTCGGGCATCTGACGGGCGATGGGCGCGGCGCCGGCCGGCCGCCACGCGTACAGCGTCCAGGGCTCCGTACCGAACGCCGCGTCCTCGCTCGTGTCACCGGGCATGTCGAGGAACTCGACCTCGACCTCCATGCCGATCTCGACCTCCGCCGGGTCGACGTCACGCAACTCGCCGAGCATGCGCACGCCCTCCTCCAGCTCCACGAGGGCGATCACGAACGGGAACCGGGTGCGGCCCGGAACGCGCGGGGCGTGGTGGTTGACGAAGCTGTAGACCGTGCCGCGGCCGGAGGAGACCACGTAGTCGGTCTGTTCGGTCTTGTCCTTCCACAACGCCGGCACGGGCGGGTGCTGCAGCGAGCCGTCCTCTCGCTTCTGGATGCGCAGCTCGTGGGCGGCCACGCCATCCCAGAAGAAGCGGGTGTCCTGCGAGACGGACGGGCGCAGGACCTTGCCCACCACGAGGTCGTCGGTGGCCGAGCCGGAGCTCGCGACGATCCGGTCGGAGGTGGCCGGGGCCGCGGCCTCCTGTGTGGGCGGCCGGAACTTGAGGATCCGGAAGTCCATCTCGGCCACCACCTCGTCACCGACCCGCCAATAGTTGCGGGTGGTGAAGAACCAGCCCTCGCCCAGGCCCGTCTTCTTGGGGCCCACCACGTCGGTCAGAACCGAGGAGATGGTCACCTCCTCGCCGGGCCGGGTGTAGCGGTGGTAGGTCGAGTCGCAGTTGGTGGCCACGACGGAGGTGAAGCCCTCCGCGTCGAGCAGGTCGGTCATGTTGCCGAGCGGATCGTCGGCCTCACGCGACTTGCCGAGACCGCGCATCGTCCACACCTGCGCCATCGCGGGCGGGGCGACGAGTCCGCCGTGTCCGGCCGCGACGGCCGCCTCCTCGGACTCGTAGATCGGGTTCACATCGCCGATCGCCTCGGTCCAGTTGCGGATCATCGGGGTGTTGACGGGGTCGCGGCCCGCGCGGGGGGTGCTGCCGCCGGCGGCCCGGATCTCCTCGGCCGCGGCCAGGATGCGGCCGGCTTGCGCGTCAGTACCCCGGGCGTCGGTAGCCGTGTCGTCACTCATGGGTGCCTTCTGGTCGGTTGGGTGGGAGGGCCGGCGTGTCGCAGCCGGTGGGATCAGCGTGCGGTGCGGGGCATGCCGAGACCGCCCATGCAGGTCAACTCGCGCATGACCTCGTTGACGCCGCCGCCGAACGTGATCACCACGTTGCGCTTGTTCATCATGTCGAACCAGCGCTGCAGCTTGGCGGTGGCGGGATCGGTCGGGTCGCCGAAACGCCCGAGCAGCTCCTCGACGATCCGACCCACGTGCTGGATCTTCTCGGTGGAGAAGACCTTGGAGGCGGCCGAATCGCCCATCGACGGGTTGTCCCCCATCGCGGAGACCTGCCAATTGAGCAGTTCGTTGAGGCGGACGATCGCGAAGATCTCGGCCAGCCCCTCGCGCACCTCGGTGCGGTCGAGGTGGCGCACGCCGTCGGGTCCGGTGCCGCGGGCCCAGGCGGCCAGCTCGTCGTAGTAGCCGCCGGGACGTCCGGAGGGGGCGAGCATGACGCGCTCGTGGTTGAGCTGGGTGGTGAGCATCTTCCACCCGCCGTCGACCTCACCGACCACCATGTCGGCGGGCACGCGCACGTCCGAGTAGTAGGTGGCGTTGACGTGGTGCGCGCCGTCGCAGGTGATGATCGGCGTGAACGAGAAACCCGGGTCGGAGGTGTCGACGATGAAGATCGTCAGACCACGGTGACGGGAATCCGGGGTGCCGGTCCGGGCGGCGAGCCAGATGTAGTCGGCGTGATGACCGCCCGTGGTCCACATCTTCTGGCCGTTGATGATCCAGTCACCGGTGGCCTCGTCGCGCTTGGCGGTGGTGCGCAGCGAGGCGAGATCGGTGCCGGCGTCCGGCTCCGAATAGCCGATCGCGAAATGCACGGTGCCGTCGAGGATTCCGGGCAGGAACTTGTCCTTCTGTGCCTGCGTGCCGTACTTCTGCAGGGTCGGGCCGACGGTCTGCAGCGTCACCGACGGCAGCGGCACGTCGGCGCGCGTGGCCTCATTGGTGAAGATCTGCTGTTCGATGTGGCCGAAGCCCTTGCCACCGTACTCGGTGGGCCAGCCCACTCCGAGCCAGCCGTCGCGGCCCATCCGCTTGATGATCTCCTCGTAGGTCTCGCCGTGGCGGGTGGTGGCGATGTCGGCGGCCTCGTCGGCCGAGATGAGCGTGGAGAAGTACTCGCGCAGCTCGGCCTGCAGGGCGCGCTGGGCGGGAGTCAGGTCGATGAACGCCTCCCCCTCGTCCGCCTCCGCATCGCCACCGGCCGGGGCCACGGCGTCGATCGGATCGGCCGCCACGGCCTCACCGAGCGCGGTCAGCTGCAGGCGCGAGCCGCCCACGAAGCGGGCCAGGTCCTTGACCGCCGAGGAGTACCGGAACATCGGGTAGGTGACATCCACGCCGACGCCGCCGTGCAGGTGGTGCAGCACCTGCACCGCACGCGGGCCCTCGGAGGCCAGCCAGAAGGCGCCGATGATCGGGTCCGTCGCGTAGCGGTCGTCCGCCCCGGTCAGCCCCTCGGCGATCCGCCACGCCACCGACTGCGCGATCACGTGCAGCGTCCGCGACACGATGTAGACGTCGGCCAGCTCCTGCTGCACCGCCTGGAACGAGCCGAGCGGCTTACCGAACTGCTCCCGCTCCTTGAGATAGTCGGCGGTCATGTCCATGGCGCCCGAGATGAGGCCGTCACCGTGCGCGATGCACGCCGCGAGAACGAGTCGGTGGAACACCTCGAGAACCGACTCGTCGCCGCCACCGCGGAGCACGTCGTCGTCGTCGACCGGCGTGGCCTCGAACCGCACCGCGTACTCGGGCACGCCGAGGGACCCGAGGGTGGGGGTCAGGGTGACGCCGGGGGCGTCCGGGGACACGACGACGACGAAGGCCTCGCCCTCCGGCGTGGACACCGGCACCAGGACGGACCGGGCCTGGGCCGCGTAGCGCACAGAGGTGACGGTGCCGCTCATCCTCCCGCCCTCGAGACGCACCGTGGGTGCCGCGGGCAGTGGGCTGCCCGGCTCGGCCACGGCGGCGGTGATGATCCGGCCGTCCTCGATCCCCTCCAGCAGCTTCTTCTGTTGGTCGGCGGTGCCGAGGGCGACGATCGGCAACACACCGAACCCCAGGGTCTCCAGCGCGGGGATCACCACGCCCGCGCGGCCGACCTCCTCGAGCACCACGGCGACATCGGCCACCGACAGGTCGTCGCCGCCCAGAGCCTCCGGCAGGCCCAGCGAGAGCAGACCGGACGAGGCGAACGACGACCACAGACGCTCGTCGAAGCCCGCGTCCTCCACACTGCGGCTGGGCAGCGCGGTGAGCAGTTCCTCGGCGGGCGCCGCGGTGGTGAGGGCGCCGGCGACCGCCTCGGCGTCGGCGGCCTGGGTCTCG
>CAMNYG010000132.1 GCA_946570335.1 uncultured Dietzia sp.
GCCTTGTACTTGGCCAGCTCCTCCTTCGCCTCGGCCTGGGTCTGCTCTGCACGACGCAGACCGCCCTCGATGCGCTCCTCGCGCTCGTCCATGACCTGCTGGAACTTCGGAAGCACGAACTTCCAGAAGAGCCAGAGGATGACCACGAGCGGGATGAGCGACCAGACGATGTCATACAGCGGAGGGATGAGCGGGTTGACGCTCTCCTCCAGGGGAAGTGTCTCCCCTTCGGCCGCCAAGATGGCGATGACGTTGTTCATGGTGCGTCCCTAGAGGTCGGTGAGTCGTCGATCAGAACAGGAAGCCGGCGACGATACCGATCAGGGCGAGCGCCTCGGTGAAGGCGATGCCGAGGAACATCGTGGTACGGAGGGTGCCGGCCATCTCGGGCTGGCGGGCCATGCCCTCGACGGTCTTGCCGACGAGGATGCCGATGCCGATGCCGGGGCCGATCGCGGCGAGGCCGTAGCCGATGGCGCCGTAGCCCTGGTTGGTGATGGTCTGCTCGGCGGCCTGGGCGAGAGTGACGATGTCCATGGGGTTTCCCTTTCAGATGGCCGGTCCGGGTTTTTCCGGGCCGGTCGGACGTTATTTGTCGGGTTGACAGGTGGTCGTGTCAGGCCTGACGGCCCGGGATCTAGTGGTTCTCGGCGTGCAGCGAGCTCTCAATGTAGACCGCGACCAGCAGGGCGAAGATGTACGCCTGCAGGAAGATCACGAGGAGCTCGAACAGCGTGAACGCAACCGACAGCACCGAGATCCCGGCGGACAGCAGGGTCCATCCGTTCAGCTGCCAGAAGAAGAAGTTCGTGGCGCTGAACAGCAGCACGATGATGAGGTGCCCCGCGAGCATGTTCGCCATGAGACGAATGGTGAGCGTGACCGGTCGCAGGATGAAGGTCGAGAGGATCTCGATCGGGATCAGCAGGATGTGCAGCGCCGGGGGCACGTTCGGGATGACCACGCTCGCCTTGATGTATCGGAAGAACCCGTACTTCTTGGCGCCGGCGTAGATGAAGGTCACATACCCGAGTGCGGCGAGCATGAGCGGGAAGCCGATTCGGGCGTTCGGCGAGACGTTCAGTCCCGGGAGGACCGTCGGCAGGTTCATCGCGAACACGGCGAAGAAGATCGTGGCAATGATCGGCAGGAAACGACGTCCCTGATCCTTGCCCAGGATCTCTTCAGCCACGTGGACGCGGACGAAATCCAGACAGATCTCGGCGAAGTTCTGCAAACCGCTCGGGATGAGCTTCGGGTTGCGCATGGCGATCATGAAGAACGCCATGAGAACCACTGCCATGAGAATGCGGACGAACATCAGTCGATCCATGACGAAGGCGTCCGCCGCGAAACCAGTGAACCACCGGTCGACAGGGAAGAACTCTTTGTCGATGTTCGGGGCATGGAACTCGCCCTTGAAGGCCAGAAGCGTGGTACTCAGTGTGTTCTCCCCTGGTCGTGTAGGGCGTCTGGCGCCCGAGCGCGTGCAGTACGAGCGGCCCGTTGCTCGCGGCCGATTCGGGTCAGCGCGCGAACGTCCGGAGGCCGTGAGGCATCCCGGCAACGTGCTCGTCTCACCGTCGAAGAGAATAACATCCCGGTCTCGGAAGCCGGGTGTCAGGGGGACCCGGTCAGTTCTCCGGTGGCTCGACGGGCTCGACGTACGGGGTCCTGGTCCTGATCACGCCCCACGTCTCGGCCGCCAGGACCACGACGAGAGCGGCGATGATGGTCACCGCGAACGCGTTTCGCGAGTAGAAGTCGAACCGGGCGAGGACGGCCACGACGCCGATCGCGACGGCCAGTTTGAGCAACCACGTCCCGAGCAGGATCGCCGCGGTGGTCTGTGGGGCCGATCCGGCGGTGGCCATCACGACGATGGCGGTGGTGAGGACGAAGGCACCGCCGACAGCTGCACCGAGTACCGCTCCCCACAGACCCGGTACACCGTCGACGAAGCCCCAACAGCTGGCGCTCACGACACCCAGCACGGCAAGGGCGAGACCGCCGAATCGCAATGCCGTACGGAGACCAGCGTTCTGTGGGCTCGGGTCGGACAGATCGGTCGTCGCGGGTGTCTCGCTCATGGCAGCAGCCTAGCGGGAGGCCGTCTCGCCTCCCCCGTGGTCCTCGACCCGCGCTCGGCGCAGGCGTGGGACGAGTGTCGCGGCCAGTACGGAGATCAGGCCGGCTGCCACCAGGGGCACGATCACCTCGGTGGGCAGCATGGTGGCGCCGACCGCGCCGAACGCGATGAGGGAGACCCAGGCGTAGATGACCAGCGCGACCCTTCGATGGGAGTGCCCGAGTGCCAGCAGTCGATGGTGGAGGTGCATCTTGTCGGGGGCGAACGGGCTCCGTCCCGCGCCGACACGACGGATCACTGCCATGACCAGGTCCAGCATCGGGACGAACATCGCCGCGGCCACGACGATCATCGGCGAGAGCAGGACGATCATCTCCTGTGGCCCGTACAGGCTCTGGGAGATCTTTCCGGAAGCGCTGGTGGACGCGGCCGCCAGGATGAGGCCGATGAGCATCGAGCCGGAGTCGCCCATGAAGATCCGGGCGGGTTGGAAATTGTGTGGGAGGAAACCCAGCAGTGCCCCGGCGAGCACCGCGGTGACCAGTGCCGGCGGGTAGGCGCCGACGGTACCGCCCTGGTCGATCATGATGCCGACCGAGAACACGCAGATCGCGAGCGCCGCGATGGCGCCGAGACCGGCCGCGAGACCGTCGAGGCCGTCGACGAAGTTCATCGCGTTGACGATCGCGAGGGTGAACACGACCGTGAGCAGCCCGGCCTGGAGCTGATCGAGAACGAGGATGTTGCCGTCGCCGAACGGGAGATAGAGCAGAGTCCAGGAGACGCCCATCGCCACCAGGACGCCTGCTGCGGCGGCTTGCCCGGCGAGTTTGGTCACCGCGCCCAGCCCGAGGATGTCGTCCACGATGCCGACCAACACGATCACGCCGCCGGCGATGATCGTCGCCTCGACGTCCGGGGCGAACGGCGGGAAGGCTCGGTTCAGCGCCGGTAACTGCGCGGCGAGGTAGACCGCGACGAGCATGCCGGTGAAGATCCCGACGCCGCCGAGGCGCGGGGTGGGGATGACGTGCACGTCCCGCTCCCGGGGGTAGGCGAGCCCGCCGATCGCGGGGGCCACACCGCGGACCAGACCGGTGATGACGAAGGTGACGAGGGCGGCCGTGACCCCGATGAGCAGGAGCTCCCGGAACGGGATCCCGATGCCCACGGCTATCCGCGCAGGGTCGCCGGGTCGAGTCCGAGGACCTCTCCCACACGTTTGGCCGTCACGGCCCCCTCGCGCAGGATCCGGGGCCCCGGCCCGGACAGATCGACGATGGTGGAAGGCTCTCCGATCGCGCAGGGCCCGCCGTCCAGGTACACGGCGACGGAGTCACCGAGTTGCTCGCGGGCCTGGGCGACGGTGGTGGCAGGGGGCTGTCCGGACACGTTGGCGCTGGAGACCGCTAGCGGGCCCACCTCGCGGAGGAGCTCGATCGCGACCGGATGGAGGGGCATGCGGAGCATGACGGTGCCCTGGGTGTGACCGAGGTTCCAGCCGAGCGAGGGTGCCTGGTGGACGATGAGGCTGAGTCCGCCGGGCCAGAAGGCGCGGATCAGGTCGCGTGCGGCCGCCGGGGTGCTGACCACGAGGCCGTCGATCGTCTCCCACGAGCCCACCAGGACGGGTACGGGCATGTCGGGCCCGCGACGTTTGGCGGACAGGAGCTGGTTGACCGCGTCCGGGTCGAAGGCATCGGCGGCGAGGCCGTAGAGCGTGTCGGTCGGGGTCACGACGAGCCGGCCCGCGCGCAGGGCGCCGGCGGCGGAGCTCAGACCGACCTCGCGGCCGGTCTCCTCGGTGCAGTCGTAGGTGATGGTCACCGGGCGGTCCCCTTCTGGACTGTCGTGTCGACCTCGTCGTTGTCGTCGTCGACCTTGTGGCCGTCATGACCACCGTCGCCGGGCGTGGTCGCCGTGACGAAGCGCGGTCGGCCGGCGAGGTCGGTGTGCTGCTCCACGGTACCGAAGCGCCCCTGCCTTTCCACGATCGCCGCGACCTCCGCGCCGGTGGTGTCGTCGTGCTCCACGGCGAGGAGCCCGCCGGGGGCGAGGAGGGACGCCGCCAGGTCGACCAGGGGGACGACGACGTCGAGGCCGTCCGCTCCCCCGAACAGGGCGGTCGCCGGCTCGTGCCCCAGCACGTCGGCGGGCAGGTCGTCGGTCATCGGGATGTAGGGCGGGTTGGACGCCACCACGGTGACCCGGCCCCGCAGCTCCGGCAGGAGCCCGGGATCGGTCGCATCCCCGTGGTGGATCTCGATCGGGGTGTCGCCCGCGGCCGCTCGCTCCTCGGCGTTGCGGCGCAGCCACTGCAGTGCCGCATCGTGGAGTTCCACGGCGTGCACGTGCGCGTCAGGGCGTGCGTGCGCGATCTCGAGCGCGATGGTGCCGCTGCCGGCACACAGGTCGACGATCACCGGCCTCGTCGCCCCGCCGGGCGCCGGCAGTCGGGCGAGCACCCACTCGACGAGTAGCTCGGTCTCCGGTCGCGGTATGAACACCCCGGGTCCCACCGAGAGTTCCAACCGACCGGACGGTGCGCGGCCGAACAAGTACTGCAACGGGACCTTCTCCCCCGTTCTGGCGGCGACGATCCGCTCGACCTCCGCGAGCGCGGCGTCGTCGATCCCGTCGGCCGATATCAGCCGGGACTGGTCGATCCCCAACACATGAGCGCAGATCAGGCGGGCCTCCACCCGGGCGGAATCGATCCCGGCCCTCGCCAGCGCCGCCGCCGCGGTCCGCACCACACCGGCCACGGGGACCGGGCGCGTGTCCACGGCGTCAGGCCTCTTCCATCCGCCGACGGCGATCCTCGTCGGCGAGGGCGTCGAGCACCGCGTCGAGGTCACCGTCGAGGACGGAGTCCAGATTGTGCGCCTTGAAGCCCACGCGATGGTCCGCGATCCGGTTCTCGGGGAAGTTGTAGGTGCGGATGCGCTCCGAGCGGTCGACGGTCCGGACCTGGGTGGCCC
>CAMNYG010000133.1 GCA_946570335.1 uncultured Dietzia sp.
CGGCCAGAGCGATCCCTTGCGGAAATATCCGGCGAGCTGCTCGACGGTGGTCAGCAGGAAGCCGGCCGGCACCTTCTCCTCAAGTCCCATGGCCACCTCTCCTTCCCCGCTACTCGCGTGTCTCCGCGCCCCGCGCGGATCGTGGTTGTACCTAGTCCCAGCTCAACCCGCCTCGGCGCCACTCGTAGGCGTAGGCGACGGAGACGTTGACGACGAACAGGGCCATCGCGGCCAGGCCGAACACGCCCAGTTCGTCGAAGTGGACGGCCCACGGATACAGGAAGAGGATCTCGATGCCGAAGATGATGAACAGCATCGCCGTGAGGTAGTACTTCACCGGGAAACGGCCGCCACCCGCCGGCTGCGGGGTGGGCTGGATGCCGCACTCGTAGGCCTCGACCTTGGCCCGGTTGAATCGGCTCGGGCCCGCCAGCGACGAGACGAACGACGAGAACACGGCGAACGCGACGGCCAGGCCCCCGAGGACCAGAATGGGCACATACTCGTTCACGTCCGTGTCACTCCCTCGCGCCTGGTCGAGGGCGTGCCTGTGGGCACACCTCTCCTACAACCGCAGGGGATTCGGGCGGCCGGTCGTGGTGGGTTCTCCAGCCCCCGTCTCCCTGGTGGTCCGGTTCACCAGACCACTGACTGTGACTCTACTCACATTGCTTTGACGTGTGTCGGCACTTCGGGCAGACCGCGTGTCAGACGCTCCGCCGAGGGCGTGAAAGGAGCTCGTTGACGGTCTCGCGCAGGGTGAGTGGGTCGATCGGGTGCGTCACCGAGGCGTCCGCGCGGGACCAGTCGGCAAGCCAGCGGTCGTCCGCGCGGCCGATCAGCACGAGGATCGGCGGGCACGTGTCGAGCTCGTCCCGCAGTTGCTTGGCCAGTCCCATGCCGCCGGTGGGGGCGGCCTCGCCGTCGAGGATCGCCAGGTCGATCCCGCCCGCGTCCATGTGTCCGATCACCGCCTCCGCGGTGGCCACCTCGAGATGGTCCAGCCGCGGCAGGTCCGGGTGCGGGCGCGTGCCGAGCGCGGCTATGACACGGCCGCGCGTGGCGGAGTCATTGCTGTAGACGAGCACTCGCAGGGCGACGTCGGCATGTGTGGTGTCGGTCACATCGGCGATGCTACCCAGCAGCCTCGGCCGGGGTGTCGCGATCCCGGGGGCGGTCCCCACGCGATCGACGGGCCGTGGACACGGCGAGCATCGGGAACACCATGACGGTGAGCATCGCCCCGCCGGTCAACGCCGCCGCGACACCCGGATCCGGGGACTGCCACGGGGCCGGTACGCCACGTGTGCGGTCCGGCCGACTTCCGCCGGGTGCGACCTGGCGACGTGCTGGTGTGCCGCGAGACCGATCCCGCCTGGACACCGTTGTTCACCGTCGCGACGGCACTCGCGGCGGATGTGTTGGTACGCGTCGACGGCAACAGCGGGACGGTCTGTCCGGTCTCCGAGTAGGCGCCGGCATTCGGTGGTCGCCGGCCTTCGGGAGATCGGGGACAGCCCCGCCGGAGCAGCGGCGGGGATGACAGATCAGGACGGCTCGTCGAGCGCACGCCCCGTGGGTGAGGGAGACGGAGAGGAGGGGCCCGTCCGGGGAACCGGCATGGGCCATCACCGTCATGCCGGACACCGTGCTGGGCGGTCACGACCACGGAGGCGGGTGAAATACCAGTTCAGATCCCCTATATGCGGGTCGACGAGGAGCCTGGCCCTCGAATTGTGTCAACCCCGCTGATTCACGGGGCTGTGTGACTGCTGCAGTCGGGTGACGGCGGGCTTGTTTTCGCGTTAGGGCGTGCCGGGGGTGCCGGTGGGCGGGGCTTTCCTGGCCAGGGGAACCTTCGACAAGTCCCAGTTTCCCCTGTTCAGGAAGCACTTCGGTCTATTTTCGCCCAGCGATCCACAGATCCCCGTGAATCATCGGGGTTTACGCCATGTCCACTCTCCGTTCGGGCGCGTCAGCGTCTGTACGCGGTAATCTCGGTCGGTGTGCGGATGAAGACACTATGTAGAACAAGTGCGGCGACCGGGCCCTGGTGATCGCCGTGGGGCTGGCGGGATGTGGTTCCGGCGACACCACCGCAGGTACACAGGACGCATCAGACACCACTACGAGTGCGGCCACCAGCTCTTCCTCCCCGGCTGAAACAAGCAGTGCCCCGAGCTCGGGTGTGGATCGAAGCAGTGGGCAAACCCCGAGTGCTCCCCAGACTCCGGGGCAACCGGAAACGGAGTCCCGGGAGGGGCTGCTGAGCGCTCTGACGGAGGTCTCTGCTTCTGGGTATGAGGACCGGACTCAGAATTCGGGCGGAATCCGCTTCATGACTGAGTCCGGGACCGTCAACTGTCATCTGGGAAGCGGCGGCTTTGCCTGCTTGGTCCCCGACCATGCCGAGTGGCCTGCTGATCAGCGGGCGGATGACGGTCTTGACGGAATGGGCGTACCCAAGGCGATCGGGTGGGGATGAGCAGTGGGAGGCACCCCCTTCGGCGGAGTGCCTCATCATTGGGCGGTGCAGGGGATGTGGCCGTCACCTGTGGAGAGCGGGCCGCTGAAGGAGGGGCAGAAGGTCGCTCTCAACGGGGGTGGGGCAGATTACCCGGATGTCACCTGTGGGGTGGTCGACGCTGCCATGACCTGCATCTCCGCTGGTCACGGATTCACGGTGTCGGAGGACGCCTACGACACCTGGTGACCTACGCATACAGGTCGCGGTGTCCGTGAGCGTGCAGGGCGGACAAGGGGCAATGGGGGTTAAAGGGGGTTAAAGGCCAGAATGCCCCGAGTACGAAGAAACCCCCTGGTCACGGAGACCAGGGGGTTTCTAGAGCGGAGGATAGGGGATTTGAACCCCTGAGGGGCTATAAACCCCAACCCGCGTTCCAGGCGAGCGCCATAGGCCACTAGGCGAATCCTCCGCTGAGCACATTACCCAGCCCGCTTTGGTCGTGGCAAACCGAGCCTCGGCGAGTTGTGACTCTCGGGGTCCGGTGATTCTCCGGGGCGCCGGGCCGGCGAGGGGGCCGGAGATCTGACCGGTCGGGGTGCGGGCGGGGTTCGACGGGCTGACTGCCGGCACGTCTGCGGCGTTGGGGCGGGCCGTGTGCAGGGTCGGGGGGTGCACCGCTAGACTCTTCCGTGGACCCCGCGCGGCGTCCATCCTGTGAACTCCCCCAGGGCCGGAAGGCAGCAAGGGTCAGCGGGCTCTGGCGGGTGCGCGGGGTCCCCTTATGTCTCTAAGGGCCCACAACCCCAGTTGCCGACACCGACGGAGGCCACCGTGGCGCTGTCCGATCTGCCCACCGACGAGCTCGCCCGACTCGAATCGCAACTGGCCGCGGAGTACGAATCGCTGGCCGGCGAGAATCTGGCCCTGGACCTGACCCGCGGTAAGCCCTCGCCCGAACAGCTCGACCTGTCCGAGCGTCTGCTGTCGCTGCCGGGGGAGGGCGACCACACGGCGGGTTCGACCGACGTGCGCAATTACGGCGGCGGCGCGGGACTGCCCGAGCTGCGGGCGATCTTCGCGGAGCTGCTGGGGGTCGAGACGGATCGGGTGATCGCGCAGGACAACGCGAGCCTGTCGATCATGTACGACCTGCTGGTGTTCTCCATGCTGTTCGGCACGCCGGACTCGGGCCGGCCCTGGAAGGACGAGCCGCAGCTGCGGTGGCTGTGCCCTGTGCCCGGTTACGACCGTCATTTCGGGATCACCGAGGCGCTGGGCATCGAGATGGTGCCGGTGCCGCTCGGGCCGGCCGGCCCGGACATGGACGAGGTCGAGCGGCTCGTGGCCGAGGACCCCTCCATCAAGGGCATCTGGTGCGTGCCGATCTTCTCCAACCCCACCGGCGCGGTGTACGACGACCACACGGTCTCCCGCCTTGCCCGCATGGCCACCGCCGCCCCGGACTTCCGGGTGATCTGGGACAACGCCTATGTCGTCCACACGCTCACCACCGATTTCCCCAAGGTTCCGGACGTGGACACGCTGGCCGCCGAGGCCGGTCACCCGAACCGCTTCCTGCAGGTGTGCTCGACCTCCAAGATCACGTTCGCCGGCGCCGGTGTGTCCTTCCTTTCCGCGTCCGCGGCCAACCTCGACTGGTACCTCGGCCACGCCTCGATCCGGACCATCGGGCCGAACAAGGTCAACCAGCTGGCCCACGCCCGCTTCTTCGGTGACGCCGAGGGTGTGCGGGCGCATATGCTCCGGCATCGCCAGAGCGTCGCACCCAAGTTCGAGGCCGCTGATGCGGCGTTGACCCGCAGGCTCGGCGAGTACGGGATCGCCCGCTGGACGATGCCCGAGGGCGGGTACTTCATCGATCTCGAGGTGGTCGACGGCACCGCGACCGAGACGGTCCGCCTGGCCAAGGGCCTCGGAGTGGCGTTGACGCCCGCCGGCTCGGCCTACCCTTACGGCAACGACCCCGACGATCGGCACATCCGTCTGGCGCCGACCCTCCCTCCGTTGGCGGAGGTCGAGACCGCGATGGACGTCGTGGGCTTGTGTGTTCTGCTCGCCGCCTGCCGCGCAGCTGCCTAGTTGTACCCGGCCATCAGGTTGGTTGGATGTGAGAGACGGCGCTCGCACGATCGACGGCATGCGAACGGGGCGTCGCGTCCGGGCCGAAGATGACACTGGGTGCCGAGGACATCGAGCGGGCTGTGTACCTGCGCGACGTTAAGAAGCTGTCGATGTGGGAGATGTCCGGCGAGCTCGGGATCTCCCCCGTCACGCTGTATCGCCGGATTCCACCGCGCCCGAAGGGGCGGTCGAATGAGTAGGCGTCTCTTTTCGGCAAACGCTGGGGATCACCGAATGACGAAAAGGCAGAGAGTTCACGCGCTGCGCGGTTGGATCAGGCCTGATGTACCAGTTTCTCGAAGGGAGACGTTCCTGAGTGTGTCTCATCTTCAGAACACGAGTGAGCCTTATCGCTTCGCGTCACGCTTTGAAATGACGGTGCATTTCGGGCACTTCCCCAGAGGGGTCGACTACCAGCAATGAACCAGACGGACTCCACGCGTGGTTCGGC
>CAMNYG010000134.1 GCA_946570335.1 uncultured Dietzia sp.
CTACGACTGCACGCACTCGATGCAGGTCTGCCTGGCCCGGATGTACACGCAGGACCGGCGATTCGCCGAGACGTACGACGCGCTCGAGCCGGGACTGACGGAGTGGCTCGTCTCGGTCGTCGAGGCCAACGCCCTCGCGCACGGCGTCGACCCGGAGTCCGCTCGCTGGGAGTGAGGCGTCCTCTCGTCTGTAGGTGGATGATCACCCGAGCCCACCGCCCCGGGCTCTCGGGGGCAGGTGCGGGCGTAGGGCCCGTCGTCGCCGCCCGGTGCGGCTCGGGTGGTCTCCCGCATCGAAGGCTCGTGGCCGGACCTTCATCGAACCCCCTTTCCGGAAACCGTGGGGCGGACACGGGACACTCGGGAGGAGACGGCCTGACCGGCCCGTCGTGAATCGCGTGCGGGCCGGTGGCCCGAGAAGGAGAGGAACGGCTCGGATGAACCGACACAAGATCATGACCGCCGCCACCGCCACCGTGGCAGTGCTGGGGCTGGCCGCCTGCACGAGCGACGAGACCGACACGACGCACGACACGACGTCCGCTGTGGAGCAGGGCACGTCCACGCCCGGCGAGAGTGCGACCACCGGCGCCGCGGAGGGGTCGGCTCAGCCCTCCGAGGCCGACGTGATGTTCGCCCGGATGATGATCCCCCACCACCAGCAGGCCGTCGAGATGAGCGACATCATCATGGCGAAAGACGGTGTGCCCGGGCAGGTTGTCGAGCTGGCCGGGGAGATCGCATCCGCACAGGGGCCGGAGATCGAGCAGCTGACCACCTGGCTCGGGCAGTGGGGGGAGCCGACGCAGCCGGAGGACTCGCACGGCGGCCACGACATGTCCGAGATGGAGGGCATGCTGTCCGAACAGGAGCTGCAGGAGTTGGCGAACGCCCCGGGGCCGGAGGCCGCGCGGTTGTTCCTGGAGCAGATGATCACCCACCATGAAGGCGCCGTCGCCATGGCGGAGACCGAGGTCGCTGACGGCACCTATCCGCCGGCCGTCGACCTGGCCCGGTCCATCATCAACACCCAACAGCAGGAGATCGACACGATGCGGCAGATGCTCGACTCGATGTAGCCGCCCCGGCCCCCACCACAGGAGCCCTGCCGTCCGTAGGCTGCCCCCATGAGCAGATGGACCACCGCGGACATCCCCGACCAGACCGGGCGCACGGTCGTCATCACGGGCGCCAACTCCGGCCTGGGTCTCCGGGCCACGGAGGCGCTCACCGTCGCCGGCGCCCGGGTCATCATGGCCTGCCGGGACTCCACCCGTGCCGAGTCGGCCCGCGCCGGGCTCACGCGGCCGGAGCGAGCCGAGGTCGCCCGGCTCGATCTGGCGGACCTGGACTCGGTCCGCGCCGCCGGTGAACTGCTGGCCGCACGCGAGCCGGACGTCCTGATCAACAACGCCGGAGTCATGAACATCCCGCTGGCGCGCACCCCGCAGGGCCACGAGATGCAGTTCGGCGTCAACGTGCTCGGGCATTTCGCGCTCGGCCTGCAGCTGGCCCCCGTCCTGTCCGACCGGGTCGTGTGGCTGGGCTCGGCCATGCACCGCGTCGGTTCGATCGATCTGGACGACCTGGACTGGTCCCGCCGCCGCTACGTCCCGATGTCCGCGTACGCCGCCTCCAAGCTCGCGTGCGTGATGCTGGCCTACGAGCAGCAGCGCCGACTCGACGCACAGGGGTCACACCTGAAGGCGGTGGCCGCCCATCCCGGCTACTCGGCCACCAACCTGCAGTACCACAGCGGTAGCGCCATCCAGGACATGTTCATGCGGGCTGCCGAGAAGATCCCGTTCCTGGTCCAGTCGCCCGAACGGGGCGCGCTGCCCGAGCTCTACGCCGCGACCGTTCGGGACGTGCCCGGCGGCGCCTACATCGGGCCCGACGGGCCGGGCGAACTCACCGGTCATCCGAAGATCGTCGGCTCCACGCGCGCGTCCCGCGACGAGTCCGTGGCAGCTGCCCTGTGGGACCGCTGCGAGGAGTTGGTTCAGGGCTGACCGTCGGCCGGTGCAGCCGCCTCGGCCTCAGCCTCAGCCTCAGCCGCGGCCTCAGCCTCGGCCTCGACGCGGCGGCGCTCGTTGTCCGCGTGGACATCCTGCTCGGCCGCGATCTGCACCGCGTCGATGCTGCCGGTCAACTGGCCGGGCAGCTCCGTACCGGTGGCTGCGGCGGCGTCCTCGATCACGGCGCCGCCCCGGGCCGAGCCCTCGACGACCCCGTGCCAGAAGTTCAGCTCGTCCTCGGTGAGCTGGCCGCGGTCCTGGCGCTCGCCCAAGTCCGCGGTGACGATGCCCGCGGCCTGCACGGCCAGCATCCCGAACACGTACTCGGGAATGGTCACCGAACCGATCCCGATGGTTCCCGAGCCGATCGAGCCGGCCGCGTTGGTGTAGGTCGAACCGGGCACGAGGCCCGAGGACGCCACCGAGGCGGCCGCCGAACCGCCCGCGGACCCGATCGCCTCGAGCGGAGCCACCGACCCCAGCGTCTGGCCGACAGAGAGCGCCACGTCCACGATCTCCCCGCTGCCGGCGGCGGTGAGTCCCTCCGAGCCGAAGGTCGGCCCGCCGACCACGATCTCGTCGGGAACCCGGTCGATCAGCTCGTCGACGCTCCCCTCGCCCGTACTCTCACCGAGGCCTGCACTCCCGCCGAGCTGCTCCACCGACAGCGCGCCCGACTCGGTGTCGGCGTGGGCGACCGCCGGGAGGCCGACGAGCGTCAGCGTCACGGCCGCCAGTGCCGCGCCGAACCGCCGGGCCCGGGTTCCGGAAACACTGTTCTGGGACATCGTCAACGCCTCTCTCCACACTCCGGGCACCGATGCCCGTGCACTCCAGCAGAGTACTACTGCAGCGCAGAGGTGAGCCGTGCGACATTGTCCACGTAACGTCCCGGCCACGGACGGTTCATCCAGGTGTCGAGATCCAGGGTGCTGCTCTCCTCGAGGTACTGCTCAACCACCCCGTTGAGCTCGGCCACGGCCTCGCCCCCCAGCACCAGCATGCTGACCTCGAAGTTGAGGTTGAACGAGCGCAGATCCATGTTGCTCGACCCCACGATCCCGCCGTAGTCGTCCACCAGCATCAGCTTGGTGTGCAGGACGGCCGGCGACCGGAACCGGTGGATCGTCACCCCGGCCTCGAGCATCGCGCGGAAGTAGGACCGCTGCGCATGGTGGACCATGAACTGGTCAGCGTTCTCGGGAACAAACAGTTCCACCGCCACGCCGCGGTACGCCGCCGAGGTGAGGGCGTGCAACAGCGCTTCGTCGGGTACGAAGTACGGACTGACGATCCGCAGGCGCTCCCGCGCCTGCGAGATGAGCTGGGTGAACATCCGCAGGCCCGGCTGCGTGCGGTACCCGGGCCCGGAGGGGACGAGCTGGAAGGCGCTGACCGGGTCGCCGGCCGTCGGGTCGCCGCTGGCCGACATCGCGGTGACCGGAAACCCCTGCTCGAGCTCCTCCAGCGTCTCGATGATCTCGTCGCTCTCGGTGTACCAGTCCACCGCGAACACGCCGTCCATCGCGTGCGCGATCTCCCCGCGCACCTCCATCATCAGGTCCACCCACTCCCGACCGAGCCGGGCGCCCCGGGCACTGCCGTAGTGCCTGTCGATGAGGTTCTGGGAACCGACGAAGCCGTGCTCGCCGTCCACGATGAGCAGCTTGCGGTGGTTTCGCAGGTCGGGACGACGAAAACGACCGACGAACGGGTTGATCGGAAGCATGAGGTGGAACTGCACCGGGGTGCCGCGCAGGCGCCGCCGCAGCACTTTGTACCCCTTGTAGCGTGCGGAACCCAGGTGGTCCGCCAGGACCCGCACCGTCACGCCACGCTCGGCGGCCTCGACCACCGCGGTGAAGAACTCGTCGGTCTCGTCGTCCCAGGACTGGGCGTAGAACTCGATGTGCACGCGATCCACCGCCGAGCGCACGGCCTCGGTCATGGCCGCCAACGATGCGCTGTAATCCGAGTGCAGGGCGACGAACTCGCCGGACATGCACGGGATGGCGGTGAGGGCCCGGTTCATGTCGAGGATCGTCTGCACACCCGGTGCGACCCGCACCCCGACCGGCACGTTGGGCCGGTCGGCCAGGGCGTCGGCGTACAACTGGTTGGCCCGCGCCTGGATCACGTGCCTGCGGCCGGTGACGTACGGGTTGCCGAACAGCAGGAACATCGGCACGCCGACCACGGGGATGAACAGGATCGCCAGCAGCCAGGCGTGCGACGAGGCCGGCTGGCGGTTCTCCGGGACCATGCCCAGCGCGAGGACCTTGATGGCGTACTCGGTGATGATGATCGCCGAGGTCAGACCGCCGTCGGGCAGGGAGAAGAAGAGGAACTGGTCCCGGGCGGCCGGCGCGACGTTCACCGGCCCGGCCGGGTCAACACCGTGCCGATGGGCAGGGCCCGGGGGTCGATGAGACTGCCTTTGCGCATCGTCCAGCGCACCACCCCGGCCAGTGCCCGCTGCGCGTACACCGAGTCCGACCGGCCGAGTTCCCGGTCGCTGGGCAGCACGACGAACGCGTCGTCGTCGTCGACCGCGGTGAAGTCCGCGCGCAGCCCCGTACGGATCTCGCCACGATCCTCCAGGCCCACGATGTAGGCCGGCCGGCCGGACATCCACCGCGCCACGTCGGCCAGGTCGAAGCCGCGGCGGCGCGCCTCGGTCCACACCACCGACAGTCCCAGTCGAGCCGAGGCGATCGCGTCGATCGTGCCGTCCCGCAGCGCATCCCACAGCAGTTCGCGGTTCGCGGCGTCCAGGATCGGCGGGTCGAGCGTGGCCACGGCGGCCCCACCATGGGTGATCTCGGAGACCAACGCCAGCAAATGAGGGTTCGTCGAGGCGGTGACGTCCAGCCCGTCCTCCCGGGCCGCGGCCAGGAGGGGCAGTTCCTCGTGGTCGGCCACCGAGCGCAGGTGGAGCCTGCCGCTCGTGCGGCGCACCACGTCGAGCAGATCGGGCAGGACGTCGGCGCCGGCGTCCACGGCGAACAGTGCGCCCCGGCCCAGGACCTCCTCGGCGG
>CAMNYG010000135.1 GCA_946570335.1 uncultured Dietzia sp.
CCGCGCTGGCCCCCTCGTTCGCGGACCTGCCGGGCGGGTCACCGCTGCGGCTGGTTGACGGCCGTATCGTCCAGTCGCCCGCCGGGGACGTGCCGGAGTCTTCTCCGACGGCCGGCGGGGTGCCCGCGAACCGGGACGTGGACGCCGAGTTGGCGGAGCTGCGCAAGCGCGGGAAGACGATCGAGGCCCTGGACGGTGTCGTGGTGGGGATGACGCTGGTGGCGTTCCTCATCCTGCAGTTCGTGGTGGGGTGGGGTTTCGCGTGGATCGTGTGGCCGTCGCTGGCATTGACGCTGGGAATCCCGCGGCTGGTCCTGCGCTACGACGACGACGACGAGAAGACCTACGAGAAGCTCAAGAAGGCCGATCAGAAGGCGCGTGAGGACCGGCTGCGCGCGGCCAACGAGCGGATCCGTGAGCTGGGCGACGGGCGAGAAAAAGGCCTCTGACCTGCGGTGCCCTGAATGGGGCGAGCACGGCACCCCAGGTCGGAGGGGGTCTCAGGTGTCCTCGAGTGCGACACCCTTGCGCTCCGGAAGGGTGAAGGCCGCCAGGGCGGCGACGACGAAGGCCGCCGCGAACACCGCGAAGACCATGACCGTGTCGCCCGTATCGAGCAGGAACGGCACGAGCAGTGGCGCGATGATGGAGGCGATCCGCCCGAATGCCGCGGCTGCGCCGGTGCCGGCACCGCGCGTCCGGGTGGGGTACAGCTCCGGGCCGATCGCGTACAGGGCACCCCACGCCCCGAGGTTGAAGAACGAGAGCGCCATACCTGCCGCGATGATCGTGGCCGGGGATCCGGCGAGCCCGAACAGGCCGGCCGAGATCGCCGAGCCGAGCAGGAACACGGCGAGGGTGATGCGCCGTCCCCACACCTCGATCAGCCATGCGGCCACCGCGTAACCGGGTAGCTGGGCAAGTGTGATGACGAGCGTGTAGCCGAAGGATCTGACCAGGTCGAAGCCCTGCGCGACGAGCAGGCTGGGGAGCCAGATGAACGCGCCGTAGTAGGAGAAGTTGATCCCGAACCACACGATCCACAGGGCGCCGGTGCGGCGGCGCAGGCGGGGCGACCAGATGGACTCGAGAGGCTCGTCGGCGACGGCCGAGGGAGCGGCGGGTGCGGCGGCCTGTGCCCCGGCCTCGGCGGAGGGGACGGCCTCGTGGTGGATACCGGCGGAGGCCTCGAATTCGCGGACCACGCGCTCGGCCTCGGCGTGGCGGCCCTTCGATTCGAGGTATCGCACCGACTCGGGCAGCCCGAACCGGATGACCAGTGCGTACGCGGCGGGGACGAGGCCGATCGCCAGGGCCCAGCGCCAGCCGTCGTCGCTGAGCGGCACCACGAAGTAGCCGATCACCGCGGCCATGATCCATCCGACGGCCCAGAATCCCTCAAGGATCACCACCACGCGGCCGCGGATACTGCGGGGCGCGAACTCGCTGACCAGCGTGGACGCCACCGGCAGCTCGGCGCCCAGGCCCAGCCCCACGATGAAGCGCAGCACGATGAGCATCGCGATGCCCGTCGACAGGGCCGCAGCTCCGGTGGCGATGCCGTAGACGAGCAGCGTGGCGGCGAAGACCTGGCGGCGGCCGATCTTGTCCGCGAGCAGCCCGCCGAGTGCCGCGCCCACGGCCATGCCCACGAACCCGATCGAGCCGATCCACGACAGCTCGGTGGGCGTGAGCGACCAGTGGACGGCCAACGCCGCCATGACGAAGGAGATGAGGCCGACGTCCATGGCGTCCAGGGCCCAGCCGAGGCCCGAGCCGAGCAGCAGCTTCCGGTGCTTACGGGTGAACGGCAAGCCGTCGAGCCGTTCGGTGCGCGTTGTCGTGGGCGGGGTCATGATCGTGACGCTACTCCGCCCCCGCGCAGGTCGGGCGAGCGTCAGGCCCGGTCCGCGACCCCGGCGTGCTCTGCGCAGTGGGCGCAGCAGTAGATGGTCCCGTCCACCTCCACACCGTGGCCCAGGATCCGGCAACCGCAATGAGCGCACGTGGGTGCCATCGCGTGGGCCGCGCACTCGAAGCTGTCGAACGTTCCGGACCGGTCGCCCTGGGTGAGGGTGAAGGCCTTGTCGTAGTCGTTTCCACAGGTGTCGCACGTCGCCATGTCCGCCTCCTCGGTTCGTCGGTTCGGCGCTCGGCGCCAACGTAAGACGGGCCGCAGGTCGTCACCACCGGTCGGGGAGCCCCGGCGCGGCCGGGATCCGCCCGCCTCCACGGATGGGGGGATCGGGCCTGATCCTCATCGTGGACGACGACGAGCAGCCATACCCTGTGAGCACGCTCACTTTCCGTGAGCCGTCACGTCGGTGCCGCGCCCGGCGCCCCTGAGTTCCCCGGAGCCCCTCATGTCCGATCGTTATCCCCTGGCCGAGCTCGACGACCTGCCCGATGACCTGCGCGAGCGCATCCTCGCCGAGCAGGAGAAGGCCGGGTTCGTCCCCGAGGTGTTCCTGATGTTCGGGCGCCGCCCGGCCGAGTCGCGGGCGTTCTTCGCGTACCACGACGCCCTCATGGAACGGGAGGGGAACCTGTCCAAGGCGGACAAGGAGATGATCGTGGTGACCGTCTCCGGGCAGAACAACTGCCTGTTCTGCGTGGTGGCCCACGGGGCGATCCTGCGGATCGTCAAGAAGGATCCGTACATCTCCGACCAGCTGGCGGTGAGTTACCACAAGGCCGATCTGACCCCGCGCGAGCGCGCGATCTGCGAATTCGCCACCAAGGTCAATCTGCGCTCGGACGAATTGTGCGACGCGGACTTCGACGCCCTCTACGAGCACGGCCTGGACTCCGAGGACGCCTGGGACATCGCCGCCATCACCGGCCTGTTCGGTCTCAGCAACCGTCTCGCCAACGCCTCGGACATGCGCCCGAACCCCGAGTTCTACCTGATGGGGCGGGTGCCGCGACAAAAGTGACCCGCCCCGGGGTCGGGGCGGGCCATCTCCGGCCGGGGCCGGCCGGGGCTCAGCTCTGCTCGTTGACGACACCGCACGCGATGCGGCTACCGCCGTCGCCGGCGCTCCGGGTGTCCTCGTCCGGCCCGTCGGGCGCATAGCGCTCGGGGATGTTGGCCAGATTGTCCGAATTCTCGTGGATCATCACGGCCGAGCCGTCGGCGTCGAGGAGTTGGTCCCGGTCCAGACGGTCGGTGAGAGTGACGATCTCACCGGTACCGTCGCCCGACACGTAGAGAGGCGGCAGGTCACCGGCGTGCTCCGGGTGGACGGCCTCGTCGTCGTCCCCCTTCAGGTGGCCCCCTGCGGACAGGAACGCTCCGCGCTCGCCGGGGTCAGCGGGGTTCTCGCTGTCCGGTTCACACAACCCGGTGGTGTGGATGTGCAGGCCGTGGAAACCGGGCGGCAGGCTCGTCGCGCGAGCGGTGACCAGGGTGCCGCCCTCCACCTCGGCGAACTCGACCGTGCCGCGCGGCTGGCCCTCGGGATCGACCAGTTCAGCGACGGCGAACTGCTCACCCTCGCTGGACTCCGCCTGCTCGGTGGTCTGCTCGCTCTGCGGCGTGACCTCGCCCTGCGCTGCCGGCGAGTCCTCCCCCGTCCCGCAGGACGCCGCCAGTAGCGCGGCCGCGGACAGTGCGACGAACGTGGATCCGCGGCGAACGCGCGGGATTGCGGTGATGGTGCGTGGAGTCATCGGAAGTCCTCCTCGTCGGCGGTGTGGCGCCGTCCCCCGCGGCGCCGATGGCGGCCACCGTACCGGCCGCAATGTCCGGCGCAACCGCGCACCCGGCCGTGTGGGCCAAGTCCGGGCCTACGCCACGGCATCGTTGTGGCCGACGTCCTGCGTACGCAGGCCCGGGAGATGCGCCGGGGAGAGACCCCGCGCCGGAGCGCGCGATGATCAGATGGCGTCATGCAGCTGGTGACCGCTCTCGTGACTGCGCTGGTGTGCGCCGTCCCGGCCGCCGCGCTGGGACGGTGGATGCGCACGCTCGCCGATTCCGATTCGCGCTGGCTGCGCAGTGGGCTGCACGTGGTGCTCGCGGCCGCCGGAGGATTCGGTGCCGCCTTCCTCGCCCACGGCTGGGCGGACCTGGTGACGTTCGCCGCGCTGGCGGTGGCCTGCGCCCTGCTGGTGACGGTCGACCTGGCGGTCTTCCGACTGCCCGACAAGGTCGTGCTGCCGATGTACCCGGTCGTGTTCGGTGGGCTGACCGTGGCCGCCGCCGAGTCCGACCAGTGGGGAGCACTCGGCCGCTCTGTGGCCGCAGCCGCCACCTTGTTGGCCTTCTACCTCGTGCTGGCCCTGATCAACCCCTCCGGGCTGGGGCTCGGAGATGTGAAGCTGTCCGGGCTGCTGGGCGCGTTCCTGGGATGGCTGGGCTGGCCGGCCGTCCTGGCGGGCACGCTGGCCGCGTTCGTCCTCAACGCCGTGGTGGCGCTGGGCCTGTTGGCCGCGCGTCGGGTGGGCTTCAAGAGCGGGATCGCCTTCGGTCCCGCCATGGTGATCGGCGCCGTGCTGGGTGCCGCCTACTCCACGGTCCGCTCGGCCACCCTCATCTGACGCACCACCACCGCTGCCGCGAGCACCACGATCGCTGCGAATACCGCCGCCCACACCAGCTCGGGCGATTCGTAGGCGCCCTCGGTCCGTCCGGCCGCCACCCAGGCCAGGCCCCAGCTCGTGGCCAGTGCGGGCGCCACCCTGCCGCCACTGAGATACGTCGTGGCGACCGCGATCCCGGCGGCCACCACGATGCCCACCACCCCGAGCTCGATCCGGGTGAACAGGTCCACCCCGGCCGCGGCGAGCCAGGCGTAGATGTTGGCCAGGAATGCGAGCGACACCCAGCCCAGGTACAGCCCGAACGTGCCGTCGGTGACCACCCTCTCGACGATCCCGCCGGTCCGCGGGGCGCCGAGCAGGAACAGCAGGCGGACAAGTACTGCCAGCAGCGCCGCGATCAGCAGAACCGACACGGCCAACCATCCGAGCTGGACGCTCCAGATCCAGGCCGCGTTGAGCAGTGCCGACGCCAACGCCCGGGGCCGCACCGCGCGCTGGCGCGGCGAGC
>CAMNYG010000136.1 GCA_946570335.1 uncultured Dietzia sp.
GTCTCGATCTGCGGGTTGATCTCCTCCAGGTAGGCGTTCAGGTCGGTGATCGTCTGGCCGACCTGTTCGCCTCGTCCGTCGACCGCACCCGAGATCGCGCCCAGGGTGGCGTTGAGCTTCTCCGGCTCGATCGCGATGAGCAGGTCCGTCAGGTCCTGGAACAGGGTGTTGATCTCGGTGGTGACATTGGTGGCCTCGACGATGGCGCCGGCCTGCAGTGTGGTGGCGTCCGGTGTGGCGGGCGCGCCGAAGTCGACGGACTTGGCACCGAAGATGGTGTTGGATCCGATCGTCACGGGCGAGTTCGCGGGGATCGCCTCGAGCGCCGCAGGATCCACCTCGAGCTCGAGGGTGGCTCCGTCGAACTCCTGGGTGATCCGGGTGACGTTGCCGATCTCCACTCCGCGGGAGCGCACCTTGGCGTCGGCCTCCATCACCAGTCCCGCGCGGTCACTGCGCACCGTCAGGGGGACCCGGCTGTCGAACGCCCGCACGAACAGGAGCAGGGACAGCGCGACCACCACGACGATGACCAACGCCAGCCCCGCGCCCGCGATGCGCTTGGGCACCGTGTCGCTCTGGCTCACCGTCCTCGCCATATCGTCTCTCCTATCCCGACAGGTTGAAGTTGCCGTCTCCGCCGTAGATCGCCAGCGAGACGAGAAGGGTTACCGTGACCACGGCGATGAGCGACGTGCGCACCGCGTTGCCGACCGCCGAGCCGACGCCGGCGGGGCCACCCGCCGCGTTGTAGCCGTGGTAGGTGTGGATCAACATGATCGTGATGGCCATGGCGATGGCCTGGACGAAGGACCACAGGATGTCCGTCGGGATGAGGAACGTCGAGAAGTAGTGGTCGTAGACGCCGCCGGACTGGCCGTAGATCTCCACCGTCGCGAAGCGACTGGCCAGGAATGACGCGATGACGGCCAGCGAGTACAGCGGCACGACCGCGATCATCCCGGCGACGATGCGGGTGGAGACCAGGTAGGTGATCGAGTCGATCGCCATGACCTCGAGCGCGTCGATCTCCTCGGAGACGCGCATGGCACCCAGCTGGGCGGTGGCTCCGGCGCCGATGGTGGCCGCCAGGCCGATTCCCGCGATCACCGGTGCCGCGATGCGGACGTTGATGAAGGCGGCGAAGAAGCCGGTGAGCGCCTCGACGCCGACGTCGGTCAGCGAGGAGAAGCCCTGCACGGCGATGACGCCGCCGGTGGCCAGGGTCAGGAAGGCGACGATCACGACAGTGCCGCCGATCATCGCCAGCGCGCCGGTGCCCATGGCGATCTCGGCGATGAGCCGCAGGGTCTCCTTGGGGTACTGCGTCAACGCGCGGGGGGTGGCCGCGAGAGCGCGCCAGAAGAACAGCGCGTGGTCGCCGAAGTCGTCGAAGCCACCGATCGCGCGGTGTCGGGCGCGGGACAGTCGCGGGAACCGCGTTGTTTCGATCACCGCCATGTCACGCCCCCAGAACCTTGACGCCGACAGCGGTGAGAACGGTGTTGACGACGAACAGGGCCATGAAGGCGAAGACGACGGTCTCGTTCACCGCGTTTCCGACCTCCTTCGGCCCGCCACGGACGTAGAGGCCCTTATAGCAGGCGACGAGGCCGGCCAACATTCCGAACACCCCGGCCTTGATCTGCGCCAGGACGAGCTCGCCCAGACCCGTCAACAGCGTGATGCCGTTGACGAACGCACCGGGGTTGACCCCCTGGAGGAGGACGGAGAACAGGAAACCGCCGAGGATGCCGATGGTGCACACCAGGCCGTTGAGCAGCAGGGCGACGAACGTCGAGGCGGCCACCCGCGGAACGACGAGACGCTTGACCGGGTCGATTCCCAGCACCTCCATCGCGTCGATCTCCTCACGGATGGTACGAGCGCCCAGGTCCGCGCAGATGGCGGTGGCACCGGCCCCGGCGACGATGAGCACGGTGACCATCGGCCCCACCTGCGTGACCGCGCCCAGTGCCGCGCCGGCACCCGAGAGGTCGGCTGCGCCGATCTCCCGCAGCAGGATGTTGAGCGTGAAGCTCACCAGGACGGTGAACGGGATGGCCACGAGGATCGTGGCCATCATCGACACGCGGGCGATGAACCATGACTGGTCGACGAACTCGCGCCCCTGGCGGACGATCGAGGGGAATGAGACGAAGGTGTCGAGCGTCATGGCGAAGAACTCGCCGACCCCCTTGAGTGGCTTTTCCAGCACACCCGCCATGACGGCCCCCTTCGATCCTTACTCCCCCGACTCACCCCGTCGTGCTCCGGCCAGTCACGTCCAGGCCGGTTCGGTGTGATACGGACAACACAGTATCTAGAACACGTTTCACCCCGCAAGGTCTTCCCCGATACCCCCGGTCAGCCCCCGCGAAGTGGTGGAGGGAATCTAACACGCGCCCCACCCATCACAGTGCCCCCGGCGTGGACTCACAGATTCACGCCCGGGGCCACCGCAGCAGATCAGAGCTTCATGATCTCCGCGGCCGAGAAGGACTTCCCCTCCGGGCGGTCTGACCAGTGTTCCGCCACCGCGTCCGCGAACGCGCGGCGGTCCCAGACGCCCCCTGAAGCGTCGAACCGCTTCTCGACGACCGGCGCATCGACGAGCGCCACCATGCCGCCATATACCACGAACAGCTGTCCAGAAACCCCCGCCGCTGCGGGCGACGCGAGGTAGGACACGAGGTCCGCGACACGGTCGGGGGACAACGGATCCGGCCCCTGGGACTCGTCCCACTCCTCGAACACCGCCTCGGTCATCGCCGTCCGCCCGCGCGGGGCGATGGCGTTGGCCGTGCAACCGATACGACCGAGCACCCGTGACGCCGAGAGCGTGAGCGCGGTGATCGCAGCCTTGGCGGCGCCGTAGTTGGCCTGGCCGGGAGGGCCGAAGAGCCCCGCCTCGGACGAGGTGTTGATGAGGCGGCCGTAGATCGGCGCGCTCCCCTCGGTGCGCTTCTTGTCCTCCGCGCGCCAGTGCGCGGCGGCGTTGCGGGTGAGCAGGAAGTGCCCGCGCAGGTGCACCTTGACCACCGCGTCGAAGTCCTCGTCGGACATATTGAAAAGCATCTTGTCGCGGGTGATGCCCGCGTTGTTGACGACGACGTGGACACCGCCGAGCTTGATAGCCTCGGCCATCATCGCGTCGGCGGTGTCACGCTCGGAGACGTCCCCCACGACCAGGGCGGCCTTGGCACCGGCCGCCTCGATGTCCGCGATCACCGAATCCGTGGCCTCGGACGAGCGGATGTCGTTGATGACGACCGCGGCGGCGCCGGAACGCGCCAACTCGACCGCCTCGGCGGCACCGAGACCGGAACCCGACCCCGTGACGACGGCGACCTTGCCGTCCAGCGACAGGTCGCCGTCCAGGGACTTCTTCGTCATATAACTGCTCACTCCTCGATCGTGAGTGCCGCCATCGGGCACTTCTCCACTGCCTTGCGAGCCCGCTTCTCGAACTCCTCCGGCACCTCGTCGACGATCACGCGAACGATCTCGTCGTCGTCGTTCAACTCGAAAACCTTCGGCGCGAGGCCGACGCACACGGCCTGCCCCTCGCAGCGGTTGGGATCGACTGCAATCCTCATACCCGTCCTCCTCGGCCGGTCCGGCGACTCGGTGCCACCGGGCTGGTTCGATTCTATGTGAGCCGCAACACTAGAACGTGTTCCTTCTCGACTGCGAGTGTAGGGCACCGGACCGATGCGGCTTCGCCCGCCACGAACGGGCCCTCGGTGCTAGCGTGAGCCCAACTGGAACACGTTCCACTCCCGACGACGAACATAGGGTCCCATGGACATCACCTACACCCCTGACCAGGAGCGCCTGCGAGGCGAGCTGCGTGAGTACTTCTCCGCGCTCATGACGCCCGAGCGGCGCGAGGCGTTCACCTCGACCACCGGCGAGTACGGCCACGGCAACGCCTACCGCGAGATCGTGGCCGAGATGGGCCGCGACGGCTGGCTGACACTGGGCTGGCCCGAGGAGTTCGGCGGCAGGAACCGCCCGATGATCGAGCAGCTCATCTTCACCGACGAGGCCGCCATCGCCGGTGTCCCGGTCCCGTTCCTCACCATCAACTCCGTCGCGCCGACCATCATGGCGTTCGGATCCGAGGAGCAGAAGAATTATTTCCTGCCGCGCATCAGCCGCGGTGAGCTGCACTTCGGCATCGGCTACTCCGAGCCCGACTCCGGTACCGACCTGGCGTCGCTGCGCACTCGCGCGGTCCGCGAGGCCGGCACCGGCGAGTACGAGGGTCAGGACGTCTACCGGATCAACGGCCAGAAGATGTGGACCTCGCTGGTCGCGTACGCCGACTGGATCTGGCTCGCGGCCCGTACCGATCCGGACGCCAAGCGCCACAAGGGCATCTCGATGATCCTCGTGCCCACCACCGCCGAGGGCTTCTCCTGGACCCCGGTGCACACCATGGCCGGCCCGGACACCAGTGCGACCTACTACCAGGACGTGGTGGTCCCGGCGAGCAACCTGGTGGGCCCCGAGCACGGCGGCTGGCCGCTCATGACCAACCAGCTCAACCACGAGCGCGTGGCCCTGACCTCGGCCGGGCCACTGCAGGCCTCGCTTCGGCAGGTGCTCGCCTGGGCGCGGGACACCCGCTCCGCCGACGTGGGCCTCCCCGGGGACGGCACCGTGATCGAGCACGAGTGGGTCCGCACCCACCTGGCGCGCGTCCACGCCATGGCCGAGTACCTGGCGCTGCGCAACTGGGAGATCGTCTCCGCGGACACCGCCGCGCCGACCCGCATCGCCGCCTCGGCCACCAAGGTGTACGGCACCGAGACCGCCTGCGAGGCCTACCGGCTGCTCATGGAGGTGCTCGGCTCGTCGGGCTACCAGCGCGCCCACTCTCCCACGGCCGCTCTGCACGGCCGCATCGAGCGCCTCCACCGCTCGGCGCTCATCCTCACCTTCGGCGGCGGCACCAACGAGGTGCAGCGCATTGTGGTTGCCAACAACACCATTGGAAAATTC
>CAMNYG010000137.1 GCA_946570335.1 uncultured Dietzia sp.
CCGTGCGACTCCCCGCGACATGAGCGGCTGGGCCGTACCCTCGGCCGGTATGAGCGGTGACCGCCCCTCCCCGGCGATCGACGTGACCGGCGTCCCCGTCGACCGCACCGGCGGCTCGCCCATGACCGCCGGCCTGGCGCGCGTACTGGACGACCTCGTGCGCGTCCCGGGCACGCGCTACCGCGTGGGGGTCGATCCGGTGATCGGGTTCGTGCCGGTCGTGGGCGACGCGGTGGGCACCGTGGTGGCCGCGGTCGTGATGGTGGAGGCCGTGCGGAACCGGGTGCCGGTGCGCATCCTGTTCCGCATCGGCTGGAACTACCTGGTCGACGCGGTGCTCGGCACGGTTCCGTTCGTCGGCGACGTGGCCGACGTGGCGCACAAGGCCACCTCCAAGAACCTGCGCCTGGTCAACCGCACGATCGCCGAGGGCCGCACGATAGACACCACCGCCCGCGGCTACCTGCTGCGGGCGGTGGGGGCGGTGGGGTTGATGCTGCTGATCCTGATCGGCCTGGCGGGCCTGGCCGTGTGGGGCCTGCTCACGCTGATCGGGATCTTCTAGTCGGCGCGCCGCGACCTATCCGGAGGTGACGGGCAGGAGGCGCCGCACCACGTCGTCGAGGGTCACCACGCCGCGCACCTCGGAGACGTGGGTGCCGGGATGCCCGCCCGATTCTTCGACGACGACGAGGTGGGCCCGCGACTCGCGCATTCGGCGGAACGCCTCGGCGACGGTCAGATCTTGCTCCAGGGAAAGGCACGGGCGCATGAGGTCGCGGGCGGTGGCGGTGTCGGCCACCCCGATCGAGTCGCGTGCGTGCACCACGCCGGCGGCCGTGTCGTTCCCCAGCACCAGCAGACGCAGGTGCCCGGTGCGGCGGGCGGTCTCGCGGATCTCCTCGGGGCCGGCGTCCACGTCGACCGAGGACATCTCGGACTCCGACGCGGGCGTGTGGGCTTCGCGCTCACCGAGCAGATCGCCCACGGTGAGCTCCTGGAGCTCGAGCGCGCTGAGCAGCTGACGCTGACGCGTGTCGTCCAGCGTGCCGGCCTCGCCGGAGTGACGGACCAACTCGCGCAACGAGTCGGCGTCCTGGCCGGCGGAGACCTCGTCCCTCGCCTCCACCCCGAGCTTGTGCAGGATCGCGTTGGCGGTGCTGTTGAGCAGGAGCAGCAGCGGCCGGGTGAGCCACAGGAAGCCGCGCATCGGCAACGCCAGCAGCGTGGCCGAGTACTCGGGGTGGGAGATGGACCACGACTTCGGGGCCATCTCGCCCACCACCAGGTGCAGGAACGTCACGATGATCAGCGCGAGGATGAACGCGATCACGTCGGCGGTCCACGGCGGAAGGCCCAATCCGGTGAACACGGGGGTGAGCCAGTGGTGCACGGCCGGCTTGGTGATCGAACCGAGCGCGAGCGCACACAGGGTGATGCCGAGCTGCGCGCCGGCCAGCAGCAGGGTGAGCTCGGAGGCGTTACGCAGGGCGGCGCGCGCGGCGACGCTCGTGGCGGCCGCGTCCTCCAGTCGGTGGCGACGCGCGGAGATGAGCGAGAACTCCACGGCCACGAAGAACGCCGACGCGATGATCAACAGTGTCGTGGCGCCGAGCACGACCCACGGGTTGTTCATGATCCCCGAGGTGGACCCGGCGGCGAGGTGGGTGACAGTCATCGGGTGGCCTCCTCGACCGCCACGTACAGCCGGGAGGGCACACGGCGTTCGATCTGACGGACCTCGGTGTGCAGGATCCGCGAGCGGGACAGTTCCTCGAACACGTCGGTGTCCGGCAGGTCCACGTCAACGCGGTCGCCCACGTCGGGCAGGTCGCCGGAGGTCTCGATGACCAGGCCACCGAGGGTCTCGGCGTCGGTGTCGGGCAGCGTGATGTCGAGCAGACGCTCCACCTCGTCGAGATGGGTGTCGCCGCTGAACAGCCAGCCGTCGCCCACGCTGACCGGGATCCCCGCCTCGGCCAGCGAGTCGTGCTCGTCGTTGATCTCACCGACGATCTCCTCGGCCATGTCCTCCATGGTCACCACACCGGCGAACCCGCCGTACTCGTCCACCACCACGGCCATCTCCGCGTGCTCGGCGGCGAGACGGTTCGCCACCTCGGGGAGCGGCAGCGACGTGGGCACGATGATCGGGGCGCGCATCAGCCCGGACACCGAGAGCAGGGAGGTGTCCTGCCCGTCACACACGGTGAGCAGGTCGTGCATGTCCACCACGCCGATCACGTCGTCGGAATCCGTACCGACCACCGGGTAGCGGGTGTGGCCGGTCGCCATCTTCGACAGCACGTCCGCCACGGTGTCCTCCCCGCGCACCACGTCGGTACGGGAGCGGGGCACCATCGCGTGCTCGGCGGGCTGGCCGGGGAAGTCGAGCATGCGGTCGAGCAGCCGGCTCAGCTCGGGGGAGAGCTCGCCGGCCTCACCGGACTCGGCGACGATGTGCTCGAGGTCGCGGGCGGTGGCCGAGTGTTCCTTGTCCTCGACGGGCTCGATCCCGACGGCCCGCAGCAGGCCCGCCGCGGCCTTGTCGAACAGTCCGATCAGCCAACCGAACACGGCCAGGTAGATGGTGGTGGACCGGGCGAGCCAGCGTGATACCGGCTCCGGCCTGGCGATGGCCAGGTTCTTGGGCACCAGCTCGCCGAAGATCATCTGGACGACGGTCGAGAACAGCAGGGCCACGACGGTGCCCACGGCCACGCCCACCGCCTGCGGGACCGAGGCCAGTCCCAACAGCTCGCCCAGTGCCCGGCCGATGAGGGGCTCGGCCACATAACCCACGACCAGGGTGGTGACGGTGATGCCGAGCTGGGCGCCCGACAGCATGAACGACGTGCGTCGGGTGACGCCGAGAACGCGTGCGGCGACGGGGTCGCCCTTCTCGGCGGCGGCCCCCATGCGGGAGCGGTCGACCGCCATGAACGCGAATTCCTGGGCCACGAAGTAGCCCGTCAGCGCGGTGATCGCCAGGACCACGACGACGCCGACCAGTAGTGAGAGCGCGATGCTCATCCGGTGTGCCCCCTTCCGTGAAGGGGGCGGATAGATCGGGCCGGGGTGTCGGCTCGGCTCACTGGAGGTGCTCCTGCGCGTTCATCTGGGCAAGGCCCGAGACGGTGTTCCCGGGCCACGAATATCCGATTGTCCCGATTTGTGGGCGGAATGTCGACTCCCACCCAGCTGGGGTAGTGAATCGGATGAGGTTGTCAGGGGGCCCGCGCAAGGAGTATCACTGTCGGACATGACAACTCGGAACCCCGAGGGAGCTCTCGCCGATTCGGACCGCAGGTTCTTCGGCCATCCCCTCGGCCTGGCCAACCTCTCCGGCATCGAGCTCTGGGAGCGCTTCAGCTTCTACGGCATGCAGGGCCTGCTGGCGTATTACATCTACTACACGGTCGGCGAGGGCGGCCTGGGCTACTCCGAGCAGATCGCCACCTCCATCGTCGGTGCGTACGGCGGTCTCGTCTACGCCTCCGCGATCCTCGGCGGCTGGATCTCCGACCGGCTCTTCGGGGCGGAACGCACCCTGTTCGGTTCCGCGGTATTGATCATGTTGGGGCACATGTCCCTGGCGTTGATCCCCGATGCCATCGGGCTCGGCATCGGTCTGGTGTTCGTCGGCGTCGGCGCCGGCACACTCAAGGCCACCACCTCGACCGTCGTCGGCGACATGTACCGCCGGACGGACGACCGCCGGGACGCCGCGTTCTCGATCTACTACATGGCTGTCAACATCGGTGGGCTGCTCGGGCCGCTGGTCACCGGCGCGCTGTGGAACACCCACGGATTCCACTGGGGCTTCGGCGCCGCCGCAGTCGGTATGGCGATCGGCCTGATCCAATACGTCGCGATGCGAGGCTCCACCCTCAAGGGCGTCGGCGTGGAAGTGCCCAATCCGCTGCCCCGCGCGCAGCGACTCCCGTACCTGGGTGGCGGCATCGTCGTCGTCGTCCTGGTCGTGGCCGCCATCGCCACCGGTCTCATCCCGCTCGAATGGCTGGCCAACATCGTCACCGCCATCGCCGCGGTGGGCGCCGTCGCGCTGTTCGTGATCCTCATCGGCAGTTCCAAGACACAGGACGACGAGCGTCGCCGCGTGATCTCGTTCATCCCGATGTTCCTGGCCTCGGTGATGTTCTGGGCCCTGTTCCAGCAGCAGTTCACCGTGATCGCCATCTACTCCGACCAGCGGCTGGATCGCAACATCGGCGGCTGGGAGTTCCCGGCCAGCTGGGTGCAGTCCATCAACCCGCTGTTCATCATCATCTTCGCGGCCGTCTTCGCCGCGATGTGGGTCAAGCTCGGCAAGCGTCAGCCGTCCACGCCGATGAAGTTCGCGCTGGCCAACCTCATCATGGGTGTCGCCGCCCTGATCTTCCTGCTGTTCGTCGGTCACCAGTCCACGCCGCTGCTGGCCATCGTCGGCATCCTGTTCCTGTTCACCATGGCCGAGCTGCTGCTCTCGCCGGTCGGGCAGTCGCTGGCCACCAAACTCGCTCCGGAGGCGTTCAAGACGCAGATGGTGGCGTTGTTCTTCCTCACCGTGTCCATCGGTAGCGCGCTGTCCGGTGTGCTGGCCGCGTACTACGACCCCACGGACGCCGGCGCCGAACGCACCTACTTCCTGTTCCTGGGGATCGCCTCGATCGTCGTGGCGATCGTGATAGCGGGGCTGTCGCCGTGGATCAGGAGGAACATGATGGGCGTCCGCTGACGTCCTGACGTCCTGACGCGCTGATGCGCTGATGCCCGGCCTCGCGCCACGGGCTGAACCGCTGCGCGCTGATGCCCGGCCTCGCGCCACGGGCTGATCAGCGCCCGCCATGGTTTGATGCCGTCACCGTGAGATTTCCGGCTAAAAATCTCTGTGGTGCCACCTAGGTTCGCGGTGACGGCACCAAACCGCGCGGCGGTCGACGGGCTGCGGACGGTAGGCGGCGGCCGGTGTGGGCGGCGAGCTGAGGGTCGGCAGGCTGTGGCCGG
>CAMNYG010000138.1 GCA_946570335.1 uncultured Dietzia sp.
TGCGTGGCCGCTGGGCGGCGCGGGGCCGCGGCCCCGGCACCGTGGCGAGTGGGCCGGGGGACGGGCGAACACGACAGGATGACGACGACGCGGCCCGTCGGCGTTGGCGACTTCCCCTGCCGACCCGGTCGGTTCGCGCTCGTCGCGACACCGCCGGGCCGGCGATGAGACTCGAGGCCGCGTATTGTGCCGAGGTCGTGGGCTCCACTCTGGAATCCATGGGGGTGCTGCTCCCGGCAGGGGACACGAGCTGGTACGACCCGGGGCGGTTCTGGAGCGGCGACGACCTGCCACTGGCCCCCGGCTGGGACTACGGTGGTGAGATCGCGGTGACGGTCAACCCTGTGACACCACGTCGCTGAGTTCTGCCTCGACCTCCGCCGGGGCCACGACCAGCAGTTCGTCTCCCGGTTCGAACGGGACGTCCGGGGCGGGGACGATCACCCTTCCGCTCCGGAGGATCGCCACCAGGGCGGCATCACGCGGGAACCGCACTCGGCCGAGGGGACGACCCGCGAGCGGGGTCTGTTCGGGCAGGGTGATACTCACGATGTTCGCCCCGCCCCGTCGCAGTGTCATAAGTCGCACGACGTCTCCGACCGAGACGGCCTCCTCGACCATGGACACGATCAGTCGCGGCGTGGAGACGGCCACGTCGACCCCCCAGCGGTCGTCGAAGAGCCATTCGTTGCGGGGTTCATTGACGCGGGCCACGACGCGGGAGACCGCGAACTCGGTCTTGGCGAGCAGACTCACCACCAGGTTGGCCTTGTCGTCCCCGGTGGCCGCCACCACCACATCGGCCTTCTCGATCTCCAGGTGGGTCAACACACTGAGTTCGCATGCGTCGCCGGTGTGCTGGTCGGCGCCGTCGACCGGATCGGCGTCGAAGACGCTCTGGCGCTTGTCGACGAGGGTGACCAGATGGCCGCTGGCGAGCAGTTCGCGTGCGATCGATCGGCCGACCACACCGGCACCGGCGACGACCACGCGCATGCTCGCCGGCCGGGCCGGGGGGAGCACGGTCTCGTCGAGCAGTCCCGCCCCTTCGGCGTAATCGGGTACCTGGTTCTCAGCCATCCACGGGCCCTTCACTCAGTAGGTCGTCCAGGCTCGCCACGGCGGTGGAGGGGACCGCCAGATGGAGGAGGTCGTCGTCCTGGACGAGGACTCCCGGGTCCGGCAGCTGACACTCGCCGAACCGCGTGAGGGCCACCACCCGGCCACCGACCGTGTGGGCCAGGGTATCGATGGGGACTCCGACCCACGTCTGTGGCGCATCGACAGCCACCAGCGACACGGAATCGGTCTGATCCCGCCACACAACCGGACTCGAGCCCGCGGTGATGTAGCCGACCAGGCGAGCGGTCGCCCAGGGGACCGTCGCCACCGTGGGGATGCCGAGCCGCTCGTACACCGCGGCCCGGCCGGCGTCGTAGATGCGGGCGATCACCCGCTCGATGCCGAACGTCTCGCGAGCGACCCGCGCGGCGATGATGTTCGAGTTGTCGCCCGAGGAGACCGCGGCGAACGCGGTGGCGTCCCGTATCCCGGCCTTCTCGAGGACCCCCCTGTCGAAACCGGCACCCGTGACCGTTCGCCCGGTGAACCCGTCCGGAAGTCGGTCGAACGACTCCGGATCACGATCGATCACCACCACGTCGAATCCGGCGGCGTCTAGCTCGATCGCGAGCGCCGCACCGACGCGCCCGCACCCCATGATCACGACCCTCATGGCGGTCCCTCTCCTCACGGCGCACACGTGCGCGCCACCCGGTCACGCTACTCACCCCTCGCGGGTGCTGTCCGTGAAGGCGCGGGAGTCCTACGATGTGTCGGTGTCCAGGTTCTCCAAGGTGTCCGTCGGGGCGAAGCGGCTCCTCGTGGGGCGCCCCTTCCGGAGCGACACCCTCGGTGCCACCCACTTGCGTAAGCGGATCGCGCTGCCGGTGTTCGCATCCGATGCGCTGTCCTCCGTCGCGTACGCCCCGCAGGAGATCTTCCTCGTGCTCTCGGCCGGCGGGATGGCCGCGCTGACGTTCACCCCGTGGGTGGGACTGGCCGTCGCCGTCGTGATGGTCGTCGTCATCGCCTGCTATCGGCAGAACGTGCGCGCCTACCCGTCCGGCGGCGGAGACTACGAGGTCGCCACGGTCAACCTCGGCCCGGGCGCCGGTCTCGGTGTGGGTGCAGCGCTGCTCATCGACTACGTCCTCACCGTCGCGGTCTCGATCTCGGCGGCCGCCGAGAACATCGGATCGGCGATCTCGTTGGTTCACGACCACAAGGTTCTCTTCGCGGTCCTGGCGATCACGTTCCTCGCCGCGGTCAATCTGCGGGGCGTCCGGGAGTCCGGTGCGATGTTCGCGTTCCCGGTCTACGGCTTCATGGCCGCCATGTCCGCGTTGGTCCTGTGGGGACTCGTCCAGGTCGACGTCCTGGGACGGGACCTGAGCGCCGAGTCCGCGGACTTCACCCTCGTCACCGCCGACGGGCTGTCCGTCACCGGAGTGGCCCTGGCGTTCATCATCGCGAAGTCGTTCGCCTCCGGATGCGCGGCACTGACCGGCGTCGAGGCGATCCACAACGGGGTCCCGGCCTTCCGGAAGCCACGCGCCCGCAATGCCGCCGTCACGCTGGGCATGCTCGGTGCGATCGCGGTGACGTTCTTGCTCGGGCTGCTCGAGCTCGCGCGCCGGCTGGAGGTCAAGATCGCCGAGGACCCGGCCGGTCAACTTCTCGGCGCGCCCGAGGGGTACCGCCAGAAGACGATGATCGCGCAGCTGGCCGAACCGGTGTTCGGGGGACTGTCCCCGGCCTTCTTCCTGATCATGGGGGCCACCGGCCTCATCCTGGTGCTCGCCGCCAACACCGCGTTCAGTGGATTCCCCATGCTCGCCTCGGTGCTGGCACGGGACAGTTACCTCCCACGCCAACTCGCCACGCGGGGCGACCGTCTCGCGTTCTCCAACGGGATCGTCCTGTTGGCCGTGGCCGCCGCCGCCCTGGTGATCGTCTTCGACGCCAGCGTCACGGTGCTCATCCAGCTCTACATCGTCGGGGTGTTCGTGGCGTTCACTCTGGGCCAGTGGGGGATGATCCGGCACTGGAACCGGCGGCTACGCCATGAGGAGGATCCGGTTCGGCGCCGCCGGGTCCGGCGCGCCAGGTGGGTCAACGCCAGCGGCCTCGTCATGACCGCCGGTGTACTGGTGATCGTCATGGTCACCAAGTTCCTGTCCGGGGCCTACATCGCGGTGTTGGGCATGGTGGCGCTGTTCGCGGTGATGAAACTGATCCGCCGGCACTACGACTCCGTGGCGCGCGAGTTGGAGGACTCCTCGTGGGAGGTCGTCCTGCCCAGTCGCACACACTGCGTCGTGCTGGTGTCCAAGCTCCACCTGCCGACGCTCCGGGCCCTCGCCTACGCTCGGGCCACCCGACCGGACACGATCGAGGCGCTGACGGTCAATATCGACACCGCCGAGACGCGGGCCCTCGTCCGGGAGTGGCAGAACCGTGGGATCCAGGTACCGCTCAAGGTCGTCGAGTCCCCGTACCGGGAGATCAACAGACCCGTGGTGGACTATGTCACGAGACTGCGGGAGCAGTCGCCGCGTGACGTGGTGATCGTCTACATCCCCGAGTACGTTGTGGGGCACTGGTGGGAGCAATTGCTGCACAACCAGAGCGCGTTGCGGCTCAAGACCCGTCTGCTCTACGAAAGAGGTGTCATGGTCACCAGCGTGCCGTGGCAGCTGTCCTCGTCGGACGGCCGTGCGGAGCAGGCCCGTGACGAGCCGATCGTCGGACGCTGGCGTGGACCGGAGACGCGATGACACATCAGGAACCGATCGATTGGACGGGCCGCGCCCTGCAGGTGCGGGTCGAGGGGCCGGCGCACGGCGGGGAGTTCGTCGCACGCCACTGCGGTCGCGTCATCTTCTGCCGGGGCGGGCTCACCGGCGAACTCGTCGAGGTGGTTGTCGACGACGACCCGGGCCGGGGGTTCTGTCGCGGCACCGTCCGATCGGTCCTCGAACCTTCTTCGGATCGCGTGGAGCCGGTGTGCGCTGCGGCCGCCGCCGGAGCGGGTTGTTGTGACTGGAGCCATATCCACCCGACCGCTGCCCGGGGCTACGGCGGACAGGTCCTGGCGGAGCAGGCCGAACGCATCGGTCGGTTCACCGTTGCCGGTACGCGTGTGCCGGTTGACCCACCCGGGGATGACGCCGCCTCGACGGGGTGGCGGACGATCACCCGCTGGTTCACCGACGAGGACGGTCGGCCGGGGGTGCGTCGCGCACGGTCGCGAGACGTGATCACCGAACCCTGCAGTCAGCCGGACCCACGTCTGCTCGACGCCGTGCTGGCCGCCGACCTCGGCCCGCGACGTGAGGTGCTCGCGGTGCTGGGTGACGACGGCTCGGTGCATCTCGGCCACCGCTCCGCCTCGGATGACGGGCCTCGCGGGCGTGACCACCGGTCGAGAAGATCCGCCGCGACCCGGGCACGAGGGCGCCAGTCCCGAGGCCGGGCCTGGCGATACGTGGCCGGCGGGGACACGGTGGTCCGACGGGTCGGTGAGCACACGTGGCACCTGCCGGTGGACTCGTTCTGGCAGGCCCATCGATCGGCCGCCGCGCACTACAGCGACATGGTCCGGACCGCGGTCGCCGACGCTCCCGGGATTCCGGACGAGCCGGTCGTCTGGGACCTCTACGGAGGTGCCGGAGTGTTCGCGGTGGCCGCCCGCGATGCCTGCGCGGGTGCGCGGGTGACGGTCGTCGAATCCGCGTCGGGCTCCCTGACAGGGGCGGCGGAGACACTGGGAACGGTCGAGGGCATCCGCATGGTCCGCTCCCGGGTCGAGGCGTTCCTGGACACCGGAGAAGGCGGTGTCACGCCTGCCGCCCCGGACGTCGTTGTGCTCGACCCGCCCCGGGGAGGCGCGGGCATCCCCGTCATGGAGACGTTGGCGACGGCGGCACGGTC
>CAMNYG010000139.1 GCA_946570335.1 uncultured Dietzia sp.
TGGTGGTCGGCGGCATCAGTTCCGCTCTCGCGCTGCACGGTGCGCAGTGGGCGCTGATCTTTCTGGCGGCGCTCGGGCTGATCGGTGCGGCCTCGGCGCTGAGGATGCCGGAGGTCTCGCGCGGGACCGAGCCGTCGTGACCTGCGCCCGTCGTGGCGACGATCCGGTCACCCTCGGGTGCTCGCGGGGAGGGGGCTCACAGGTGAGCCCTGCACCGTGCGGGGGAACGGCCCACAATGGTGGGTGACCCACAGCACAGCGACGGACGACCGGCGACGGCCCACGGCCGGGGATGGCGGACGGTCGGCGACGACGAGGAGTTCCATGCCTGACGATCAACAGACCATCTCCGACTTCCGGGCGACCCTGCTCGACGGGACCGAGAAGGACCTCGCCGACTACAGGGGAAAGGTCGTCCTGGTGGTCAACACCGCCAGTAAATGCGGCTTCACCCCGCAGTACAAGGGGCTGCAGAAACTGTACGAGGAGCACCGTGACGAGGGGCTCGTGGTGCTGGGCTTCCCGTGCGACCAGTTCGCGCATCAGGAGCCGGGAGACGAGGAGCAGATCGGCGCGTTCTGCGAGCGCAACTTCGGTGTGGAATTCCCGATGTTCTCGAAGATCGACGTCAACGGCGCGGATGCGCACCCGCTGTACCGCTGGCTCAAGTCGCAGAGATCTGGTGTGCTCGGCGGTCGAATCACCTGGAACTTCACCAAATTCCTCATCGGGCGCGACGGGAAGGTGGCGGGCCGATTCGGCCCGAACCGCAAGCCCGCAGCCCTCGAAGCCGAGGTGGCACAGGCACTTCGGGGGTGACGTGCACTCAGTGGCGTAACACTTGAGTCTCAGCCTCGATTAAGCTTCTCGACGAATCTTTTTCTTCCGCTACGGAGCTCTCATGTCCTCAGGACTTCGGCGCCTCGCGGCCGCCACGGCCGGAGCCGTCGTCATCGGTCTCACTCTCGGCTCGACCGCGCCCGCCTACGCCCAGCTGGACGGCATCGACACCTCTTCCCTCGGACTGGACGAGGTCGAGATGATCGGCTCGGTAGTCGGGTCGGTGGGGGTGGGTTCCCTCCTCGGCTCCATCGGACCGCTTGGCTCCTCGAACTTCCCGCTCGACGGCGCCGGATCGCAGCAGGAGCTCAAGACGCCTCCGCGGCCGCGCCAGGACAGGATCACCGAGACGAAGTTCGTCGGGATCACCAAGACCGTCGGCGAGTACGAATACTGGCTGGTCGAGTCCGGCGAGATGCAGCGCGAGGTCATCGTCGAGGTCCTCCCTTCCCGGGTCACAGACCAGGGTCCGGCGCCGGTGCTGTACATGCTCGACGGCGTCGATTCGCCCGAAGGGAACTCGGGATACCGGCGATCGGTGAAGATCGACGAGATCCTCCGGGGCGAGAACGTACACATGGTCGCCCCGACCGGTGCGTACTCCGCGTACTGGTCCGACTGGGAGTCCGAGGACCCGGTCCTGGGCTACAACAAGTGGGAGACCTTCCTCACCGAGGAGCTGCCGGGCATCGTGGAATCGCAGCTCGCGGAACGCGGGACGCCGTCCAACGGCAACAGCGCGGTCGGAGGCGTTTCGATGGGCGGTCAGGCGGCGATGCACCTCGCGGCCACGCACCCCGACCTCTACCAGGGCGTCATGTCCATCTCGGGCTACTACTCGACCATGGACGAGTTGGGTTACCAGTCCGTCCGGGGTGCGGTCGAAGGCCGCGGCGGAACACTGGAGAACATGTGGGGCCCGCGTGGCAGCGACCGCTGGAAGGACCACGACACGATCTCGCACGTGCAGGGCCTGGAGGGCACCGCCGTGTACTTCTCCGCCGGCAATCCCAAGGTCGGTCCCGCGGATATCGAGGAGTACGGGGACGACTACCTCAAGATGACCCTGGGGCTCCTACTGGAGGCGGGCGTGCGGTCCGGAACCGAGGAGCTCCAGCGGGCGCTCGAACGCGAGGGCATCGATCACCTCGCGGACTATGCCGACACCGGGTTCCACAACTGGCACACCTTCGTGCCGAACATCAAGCCCGGCTGGGACTACATCAAGCAGGCGCTGTACTGAGCTGCCAGCTCGCGCAGACACCACCATCTCGTCGCCACCGGACGGCGACACGACCCGCCAACGGAGACACATGAAACCCGCACTTCGCCACCTCGCGGCCACCACCGCCGGCGCACTCACCATCGCACTGACGGTCGGCACGGCCGGCCCCGCCGCAGCCCAGGACATCGACGTGTCCAGCCTGGGCGAGCAGGGGGTGGGCAGCGCGCTCGAGGTGATCGGCTCACTTCCGGTCGGCTCGACCGCCGGGGTCATCGGCTCCGTCGGCTCCGCGGACTTCCCGCTCGGTACGGGCTCGCAGACCCCCCTGTACGGCGAGCCCCGTCCGCCCAAGGACGTGGCCGCACCAGCCGTCGTCAGCAAGGAGACGGTCGGGAACTACGAATACTGGGTCGTCGACTCGTACGCCATGCAGCGTGAGGTCGTCGTGGAGGTCGTCCCGTCCGGGAACGACGGCCCGGCGCCCGTGCTCTACCTGCTCGACGGTGTGGATTCTCCGGAGAGCCACTCCGGATGGCGGTCCATGGCCAAGGTCGACACCCGCCCGATCGCCCACGACAACGTCCACATCGTGGCCCCCACCGGCGCGTATGCCTCGTACTGGACCGACTGGATCAGCGACGACCCGCTGCTGGGCACCTACAAGTGGGAGACGTTCCTCACCGAGGAGCTGCCCGGGCTCGTCGCCTCCCAGCTCGACGTGACCGACAAGGCGGCGGTCGGCGGCATCTCGATGGGAGGTCAGGCCGCCATGCACCTGGCCGCCACATACGAGATGTACGACGCCGTGATGGCCTTCAGCGGCAACTACTCCACCATGGACCCACTCGGCTACCAGACGCTGCGCATGACCGTGGAGACGCGCGGTGCCGACGTGGACAACATGTGGGGCCCGCACGGCAGCGAGCAGTGGCGGGCGAACGACACGATCTCCCACGTCGACGGTCTGGACGGCAAACGGGTCTACTTCTCTGCGGGCAACGGCGTGATCGGACCGGACGACCTCGGCGTCTACGGGCAGGACGTGGAGTCGCTGGCCGTCGGGCTCGTCCTGGAGCGCGGCGTCCTGGAGGGCAGCGAGGCGTTCGAGCAGGCACTGCGGCGGGCGGGCATCGCCCACCGTGTCGACTACTCCGAGTCCGGCCTCCACAACTGGGTCAACTTCATGAAGAACTTCGACGCCGGCTGGGAGTACATCGAGCCCGCCCTCCGGAACTGAGCCGACGAGCTCTGTCGCCCTCCCCCGGTGGCCCGGGACAGGGAGGGCGACAGAGGTCAGGCCGCGACGCGTCGCCGCCGAGCGAGATAGTCCGCGATCGACGCGATCGCCTTCTCCAGCACGCCTGCCTCCGGCAGGCAGACGATCCGGAAATGGTCCGGCTCCGGCCAATTGAACCCCGTCCCGTGCGTGACCAGGACATGCTCTGACCGCAGCAGGTCGAGGACGAACTCCTCGTCGTCGTCGATCCCGTACATCTCCCGGTCGATCCGGGGGAAGCAGTACAGGGCTCCGCGCGGCGGTACGCAGCTCACCCCGGGGATCGCGTTCAGCGCGTCCGAAGCCATCGCCAGCTGCGCCTCCAGGAGGCCTCCCGGGTCGACGATGTCTGCCGGCAGATCGGAGCCGGCACCACCGGCGGCGAGCGCCACCGGGATCGCGTACTGACCCGGCACGTTGGGGCATACACGCATGTTGGACAGCAGCGTGATGCCCTCCAGCAGGTCGGCCGCGTGGTCCAGCGGCCCGGTCGCGGCCACCCAGCCCGCCCGGTAGCCGCACACCCGGAACGCCTTGGACAGTCCGCCGAAGGTCAGGCACAGCACATCGTCTCCGGCGGCGAGCGCAGCGTGATGGTGTTGCGCGTCGCCGAAGACCAGCTCCTCGTAGATCTCGTCGCTGAGCAGCACGAGACCGTGGCGGCGGGCGATGTCGGCCATCCCCCGGACCGTCTCCTCGCTGTACACCGCGCCCGTCGGATTGTTGGGGTTGATCAGCACGAGCGCGGTGGTGCGGGGCGTGACCTTGGACTCGATGTCGGCCAGCGACGGGTTCCAGCCGTTGTCCTCGTCCGCGAGATAGTGCACGGGCACTCCGCCGGTGAGGTTCACCGCTCCCGTCCACGTGGGGTAGTCGGGCGCGGGGACGAGGATCTCGTCACCCGGGTTCACCATCGCCTGCAGCACGAGGGTGATGAGCTCGCTGACCCCGTTGCCCAGGAACACGTCCTCCGATGAGATCGCGTCGACCCCGCAGCGGCGGTAGTGTTCGGCCACCGCCTCGCGGGCCACCGGGATGCCGCGCGAATCGGAGTAGGCCTGGCCGTCCTCAAGGTTGTGCGCCACGGCATCCACGATCTCCGGGCGAGCGTCGAGACCGAACGGGCGCATGTTGCCCAGGTTCAGGCGCAGCACGTCGTGCCCCTCGGCCTCCAGGCGCATCGCCTCGGTGAGGATCGGGCCGCGGACGTCGTAGCGCACGTCCCGGAGCCGGGCAGACTGGCGGAAGGTGGGGGTCGGTCGTACGTCTGCGGGCTGTGCGACCAGCCGGCCGTCGGGGATGCTCGGCGTCGAGGTCGGTGACTGCGCGTGGGGCTCGGTGTGGGCGGTGGCGGTCGCGAAGTTCTGCATGATTCCATTCCACGCTCTAAGTGGCGCGGCGTGAAGGTCCACTACGAGCAAAATGGTGAGACCACTTCTGCGTCGGGCGTGGCTGGACGGGCATTCGCCGGGCGCGTCTCGGAACCTTGGTGGCACCACCGCGAAAATTTCCGGCTTTTCTCGCGGTGGTGCCACCAAGGTTCGCGGCCACGTCGACCAACTCGGGTGGCGAGCCATCGGCGCGGATCTGGCTGCGACCGGGCCCCGGACCGCGGCCGGGATCTGGCTGCGACCGGGCTCGGACCGCGACC
>CAMNYG010000140.1 GCA_946570335.1 uncultured Dietzia sp.
GTGCTCGCGCAGATGCCTGGCGGCGCGCCGACCCACGGCCGTGGCCCGGACGCGACCGCGGGAGCTGCGCAGCAGTTGCTCGAGCTCGCGCACCGATTCGGGGAAGGACCGGGCACCCTGCAGGTGGGCGATGCCGGCCCATTGACGGACGTACTCGTCGGATTCGGCGGAGGTGAGCGGGCGCGCGGCGAAGCGCTGGAACGCCGCGAGCAGTGACCACGTGGTGGCGGCCTGCGACCACGCGAGTAGTGCGGGGTCGGAGCCGTAGTAGAAGTCGCCGTGTTCGGTGGTGCCGGTGAACGAGCTGCGGTCCCGGTGGGCGTGCTCGATGGTCACCATCGCGTCGTCGACGGTGCCGAACGTGGTGATCTCCACCAGGTCGTGCAGGTAGTCGTCGACAGTCCACGGGTTCTCGGTGGCGCCGCTGGCCTCGACGATCGCGCCGAAGGCGGGGTTGGCGAGGAGCATGAGCAGGGCGGTGGTGATGCCGAGCGGGGTGGCCGCGTCGCCGTGCACCCGCCAGATGGGCTCGCCGGGCCGGAACCACCGGGGGCCTGGCACGTCGAGGACCGAGCACGCGGGTGGGTCCACCGCGTCACGCGGAGCGAGTGGAGACATGCGCACCCCCTGGTGTGTGTCCGTCCCCCGAGGGGGCGACCTGCTCGGACCTGAGGGAGACTCTAGCGCGGTGACGGGCGACAGAGCATATTTCGGGCCGGGGTGTCCGGCGCGGTCCCCGCAGCCGTCGGGATCACCTGACCTCTAGGCTGGGCGTTGACCGCCGCAGGACACCGACCTCGCAAGGAGACCGCCGTGACCGCCACCCCTCTTCCCTCCCCCCGTACGGGTCCGATCGTGCCGGACCGTTTCGCCGGTCGCACCGCGATCGTCACCGGCGCGAGCCGGGGTATCGGCCTGGGCATCGCCCGCCGCCTGCTCGCTGAGGGGGCCTCGGTGGTCATCACGGCACGTGGCCAGGAGGGACTGGATTCGGCCGTCGCCGAGCTCGACGCGCCGGGGCGGGTGGTCGCCGTGGCCGGTAAGAGCGACGACGAGGACCATCAGCGCGAGACCGTCGAGCGGGCGGAGTTCGAGTTCGGGCCGGTCGACTTCCTGGTCAACAACACCGGGATCAACCCGGTGTTCGGGCGGACCGTCGACCTCGACCTGACGGCGGCCCGTAAGATCGCCGAGGTCAACACGCTGGGCACCTTGGCGTGGACGCAGAAGGTGTACCACTCGGGACTGGGTGAGCGCGGAGGCGCAGTGGTGAACATCGCCTCCATCGCCGGGCTGGCGCCGTCGCCGGGGATCGGTTGGTACGGCGCGACCAAGGCTCTGGTGATGCGGCTGACGCAGGAGTTGGCCGTGGAGGTCGGGCCGGCCGTGCGTGTCAACGCGATCGCGCCCGGTGTGATCAAGACCCGCTTCGCCGAGGCGTTGTACGAGGGCCGCGAGGAGTCCATGGCCGCGGCGCTGCCGACCCGGCGGTTGGGGGTTCCGGACGACATCGCCGGTCCCACGGCGTTCCTGCTCTCCGACGATGCACATTGGATGACCGGCCAGACTCTGGTCGTGGACGGCGGCGCCCACATGGTCGGCGCGGGATTGCAGGGCTGAGCATGACCTCGATCCAGGAGTTCTGTGCCGCAACGGGCCGCTCTCTCGAGGCCAGCCCGCCCATGGCGGTGGCCGCGCAGCCGCTGACCTGGGTGGACAGTCCGCCCTGGCAACGCATCGAGTCCCCGGAGCCGTCTGCGGTGATCTTCGTGGATCCGGGAGCCCACCGCGACGGGTTCTCGCCCAACGCCGTGGCGACCTGCGCGCGGGTCGCGCCGGCGATGCCCACGGAGCAGGCGGTGGAGATGATCGTCTCCACCGCAGATGCGCTGACCGAGTGGACTCCCGTGGAGCAGGTCGCCGGTGAGGGCGACGAGTCCGCCGGCGCGGTACGCAGCGTCTACCGCTATCTGCGCGGCACCTACACGGCCGAGCCGGGCAAGTTGGCCACGTCGAGTCTCATCGTGGGCTGGAGCGATTCCGAGGCGACGTACGTCTTCCAGTTCGTCGTCACCGGCTGGCGTGAGGACACCGCGTTGCATGACGACGCCATGAGCTGCCTGCTGTTGGGCGAGTGGACGGCTGCGCAGATCGTGGACGCGATGCGGGGTTAGGGTGGTCTCCCATCCCCGGGTGTGGGTGACGTCGACTTCGGAAGGGCGGGAACGCCGGTGCAGCTGCGTGAACTCAGCGTGACGGGGGCGTGGGAGATCACGCCGCGTCAGATCGCGGACGACCGTGGGATCTTCCACGAGGCGTTCACCGATCCCGCGTTCCGGGAGATGACGGGACACCGTTTCGACGTCGCCCAGGTCAACGTGTCGGTCTCGGGGGAGGGGGTGTTGCGCGGGCTGCACTTCGCGGAAGTCCCCCCGGGACAGGCCAAGTACGTCATGTGCCCGGCCGGCACGGTGTTCGACGTGCTGGTCGACGTGCGTGTCGGATCCCCCACGTTCGGAGAGTGGGCCGGTGTCATCCTCGACTCCACCGAGCAGCGTGCCGTCTACGTGCCCGAGGGGGTCGCGCACGGCTTCCTCTCGCTCGAGCCGCAGTCCACGGTGATGTACCTGTGCTCGGAGGGCTGGCGCCCCGGTGCCGAGCACGTGATCGATCCGTTTGATCCCAAGATCGCGATCGACTGGCCCTCCATGGCCCTGGACGGCACCCCCATCTCGCACGTCATGAGCGATCGTGACCGCGACGCGCCGAGCCTGTTGGACGTGGCCGCCGACGGACGTCTTCCCAGATGGGAGGATTGTGTGTCGTACGTCGACGGCTTGAAGGCGGCCACCCCGCGCGTCGATGATGCGTGGCGCCCGCCGCGGCGGTGACCGGTTCCACCGTGCCGCGCACGGCGACCCGGGGTGGTGCATCCCTCCGTGCCCGGGCTCCCGGGGTGGCGCCCACCGCCGGATTCCCATACCCTGAGGGGTATATACGCCGTCCCGTCGGACCGCGGCTTCGATGCCCCGGCCCGCGAGGCGGAGGAGCAACGCGATCTGAGGAGATGACCATGTGTTACCCCGTCACCTGCACCATCTGCGGCAAGACCACCTGGGACGGCTGCGGCGAACACGTCGACGTGGTCAAGGCCGGCGTCCCCGCCGAGCAGTGGTGCGACGGCCAGCACGTCTCCGCGAGCTGAGGCCGGCTGCGCCCACCTTCAGGCGCACCGCGACGGGGGCGTGCCCCGGGCGTTTCCCGGTACCCGGCGGTGACCGGGGGTAGAACCGACGTATCGAACCCCGACCCCTGCCGGAGGCCCCAGGTGAGCACCCCGTATGTCCTCGTCGAGCGAAGCGGCCCCGTCGCCCGAGTCGTACTCGACCGCCCCGAGCGCCGGAACCCGCTCTCCCTGCAGATGATGCGGGAGGCCACCGCCGCGATCCGCGAGCTCGGTGCGGACCAGTCCTGTGGTGTCGTGGTGATCACGGGCTCCGGACCGGCGCTGTCGGCGGGCCATGAGATCGGCGAGATGGTCGAGCGGACTCTCGAGCAGGAGCGGGAGATCTTCTCCACCTGCGTAGACCTGATGGAGAGCATTCAGGCGATCCGCCAGCCGGTGATCGCCGAGGTGCAGGGGCATGCGGTGGCCGCGGGGTGTCAGCTCGTGGCGACGTGTGACCTCGCGGTGGCCGTGGATTCGGCCCGGTTCGGGACGCCAGGTGTGAAGATCGGGCTGTTCTGCTCGACCCCGATGGTGGCCGTCTCGCGCAACATCGGGCGAAAGCGCGCCATGCAGATGCTGCTCACCGGCCAGACGATCGACGCGAGCACCGCGGTCGAGTGGGGGCTGATCAACGAATCCGTGCCCGCAGAGCGCCTTCGTGCCCGGGTCGATGAGCTCGCGACCAGCATCGCCGATGCCAGCCCGCTCACGCTGGAGATCGGTAAGCAGGCCTTCTACCGGCAGATCGACCTACCGCAGGATGAGGCCTACGCCGAGATGGCGGAGACCATGGCGACCAACGCCGTGACCTGTGATGCTCAGGAGGGGATGACCGCGTTCCTGGAGAAGCGTGCGCCCGAATGGCGCGGCGAATGACCTGGGCGCCGCCCGGCGGCGATGCCCTCGTCCCGGAATCCCGCCCCTTCGGTGGACTCACGGAGCCGTGGTGCGGCTCAGGGATCCAGAGGTTTACGACGATCGAGTTCCCGGAGGAATTCCGGGTCGTCGTCGGGCGCGATCACGCGCGGCGGAGCAGGCCGTGAGCCCGGCCCGAAGGCCCGCCACAGCAGAATCGCGACGGTGATCACTCCGATGAGTGCGAACAGCCAGATCACTCGAACCTCCTTGTTCCCACGATACGTATCCTTGGGGCTATGAGCGAGCGAGACGAGTCAGTGAACCCCACGGAATCCTCGGCGGAGGAGGCGGCATCCCGGCAGTCGACTCCCAAGCTCGACTCGCCCGGTGCCCGTCTGGCTCGCAACATGATCTTCTACACGATCGTGCGTCTGCTGCTGGTCGTGGTGTTGGCACTGCTCATCACGTGGGTGGGCAACATGATCGTCGGCCAGTTCCCGCTCCTGGTGGGGGCGATCTTCGCGGTGATCATCGCGCTACCCCTGTCGATGGTCCTGTTCAGCAAACTGCGCGCGCAGATCAACTCCGACATCGCTGAGGTCGACGCCGGTCGCCGCGAGAAGCGTGAGGACCTACGTCGTCGCATGAACGAGGCCTGAGTCGACCTGAGGCGGCCCGCCCGAGGTGAAACGAGGTCGTAACCGAGTCGGCTGGCCGGCTGTCAGGTGTGCGGACCCGCCTGCTGGACGGGCGGTCCGGTCCACCGCGCGCCTCGGGGCGCCGACATGGGGTGCGACGTAGCCGGGTTGTGCGAGCCAGATGAACCGAGTGATCCGCTCGGGTCGACCGATGTCGCGGAGGTGGGCGGCGCGGGCCGGCCCTCCTGCGGCGTGCCTG
>CAMNYG010000141.1 GCA_946570335.1 uncultured Dietzia sp.
GGAATGATCTGCTTCGGACACCCATCGATGCTACCGGCCCTGCAGTGTGGTTCCAGAATCACCGCCGGTGGGTCTCGCGGACCGTTCTCCGTGTGCGTGGGGGCGTTGCCCCTCAGGCCCCCAGCGCCGGCCCGACGACCCGCCACGAGTCGCGCAGCTCGCGGTTGAACAGGGCGAACGTGTGGGCGCCGTTGTCGTAGCGGTCGTAGGTGAACGGCACTCCCCCGGCCCGCAGGGCGTCGGCCATGTGGCGGGTTCCGAGATCGGAGGCGAGTTCGGTGCCGGCGCCGATGGAGAAGGTGGCCGAGCCGATCTCGGGCATGTCGTTGGGGCCGGGATTGCCGGGCGCGGAAGCCAGGTAGAGCGCGGTGCCGCGCAGTCTTTCGACATCGTGGGACGGGTCGTTGTGTACCCAGGCGGGGTCGTCGTGGCCGCCCCAGGCGTTGTGGACGTTGCCGCCGCCGCGGGCGACCATCGCGGTCATGGCGGCGCGGCCGAACGGGGTGGAGACCTCGGGGAAGCCGGAAAGAGATGCGGCGGCCGCGTAGTGGTTCGGGCTCGTGGCGGCCAATGCCAGTGCGGGGCCGCCGGACATGGACACCCCGATCACGCCGCGCGTGCCGTTGAGCGCGTGGTCGCCGGCGAGGGCGGCGGGCAGCTCGTCGTCGAGGAAGGTGTGCCAGCGGTTGACCCCGAGTACGGGGTCGGGGCGCTGCCAGTCGGTGTAGAGGCTGAAGCGTCCGCCCTCTGGGCTGGCCACCAGGACCTGTTTGTCGGCGAAGAAGTCCTGATAGTCGGTGTGGTAGGCCCAGCCGACGTGGTCCTCGCCGCCGCCGACGCCGTTCAGCAGGAGCAGTAGCGGCGCCGGGCCGGGGCGGGGAGGCAGGAGGAGGAAGGTGGGCACGGCCTTGTTCATGGCCGGGGACCACACGTCGGCGAGCACCTTGCGGCCTTCGACGGGCTGGACTCGCAGGATCTGGGGGCGGGAGGTGTCCTCGGGCGGCGGTGCGGTGGGGCGCGGGGTGGTGGTGAAACCGAGCGTCGTGGAGGTGTCCACCCCCTGCGCGGGCTGCGCGCCGGCCGCGGGTAGTCCGATGCCGGTCAGGGCGAGGGTCACCGTCAGCGTGGCCGCGACGGTGGTGGGGGCCGAAACGTGGGGAATACGACGACGACGAGACACTCGAGTCACCTTAGTTGCTTGTGAGGCGACTTCGTATCCCTGTTGGTGGGTCGGATGCGGGCAGCGGCGGGTCGACGGTCGCTGCGACTAGAGTTCGGGCTATGAGTTCCGGTCCTCCTGCCCACGCGCTGGTTCTCCGTCATCGGGCCCTGCCGGGTCGGCGGGACCAGTTGGTCGAGGTCTGGCGCGAGAACATGCCGGAGGCGGTACGGGAGAACGACGGCCACGTGGCCTACGTCCTGTGTGCCTCGTACTCGGATCCGGACGAGCTGCTGATCTTTCAGCACTACCGTGATGCGGCGTCCGCCCAGGAGTTCCTCGGTAACCCCGCTTACCTGCGGTATCTCGAGCAATCGCGTGATCTGCTCAGCGGGCCACCGGAAGTCGAGCCGGTGGAGCCGCTGTGGTCGAAGGGCTCTGAGAGCGAGGATTGACGTCTCGGCCGGACGTGATGGCATGGTCCGCCGTCCGCCGTCCGGGCGTTACGGCGTCGGCCTCGTGCGCCTGCGTTGATGTTCGAGGGTGTCGCCCATCCTGATCGTCGGGCGGATCCGGCCCGTTCGGGGTTCTCGGTGGTGGATGCCGGGGCGATGGACGTGGTCACCGCAAACGGGAGCTGTCGGGGATACTCGGTAAAGTCTGCGCTGTGACAGCCCGAGACTCCTCCCCCGACCGCCGCGCCCTCGCCGACCGACACGACGCCGCGGTGTTCTCGGGGCTTCAGGACGGGCCGGGTACCGTGCCGGACCCCGCCAACGCGGAGGAGATCGAAGAACGCCGCCTGCGCCTGTTGGCCGGAGCTCAGAGCACGATCAACAACCTGGCCGACGTGCTGGCGCCGCTGGCCACCGCCTTCGGGGACGCGGGCCACGAGCTGTACCTGGTCGGCGGCAGCGTGCGCGATGCCGTGCTCGGCCGGCTCGGCACGGACCTGGACTTCACCACAGACGCCCGGCCGGAGACGGTTCGCGCGATCCTCGACTCCTACGCCGACACGGTCTGGGACACCGGCATCGAGTTCGGCACGCTGTCCGCTGTCAAGCACGACGAGTCGGGCATCGAACAGCAGATCGAGATCACCACATACCGTGCGGACACCTACGACGGGGTCACGCGCAACCCCGAGGTGGTCTTCGGCGACACGATCGAGGGAGACCTGGTCCGGCGCGATTTCACCGTCAACGCCATGGCGGTCCGACTGCACCCCGACGGCCGGCACGAGTTCGTTGACCCGCTGGGGGGCATGGACGCACTGTTGGTCGGCGTGCTCGACACCCCGGCGGCGCCCGAGCAGTCCTTCTCCGACGACCCCCTGCGCATGCTGCGGGCCTGCCGGTTCGTCTCCCAGCTCGGCTTCGCGCTCGCGCCGCGCGTCTTCCGGGCGATCACCGAGATGACGGCCGAGATCGACCGCATCACCGTCGAGCGCGTGCGGGCAGAACTCGACAAGACGATCCTCGGCGACTACCCGATCGACGGCATCAACATGCTGTGCGAGACCGGTCTGGCCGATCACGTGCTGCCCGAGGTCCCCGGCATGAAGCTCGAGCGGGACGAGCACATGCAGCACAAGGACGTGTACTGGCACTCCCTGACGGTGCTGGGACAGGCGATCGACCGCGAACCGGAGGGCCCGGACCTCGTCCTGCGCTGGGCGGCCCTGTTGCACGACATCGGTAAGCCGGCCACTCGCGCGGCCAAACCGGGTGGCGGCGTGACGTTCCATCACCACGAGGTGGTGGGCGCCAAGATGGTGCGCAAGCGGATGCGAGCGCTCAAATACTCGCGTCAGATGATCGAGGACGTCTCCGGTCTGGTGTTCCTGCACCTGCGTTTCCACGGCTACGGTGAGGGGCAGTGGACCGACTCGGCGGTGCGTCGCTACGTCGCCGACGCCGGCCACCTCCTGCCCCGCCTTCACCGACTCGTGCGGGCCGACTGCACCACCCGCAACAAGCGGCGCGCGGCCAAGCTGCAGGCCACGTACGACTCGCTCGAGAACCGGATTGCGGAGATCCGGGCGAAGGAGGACCTCGCCAGGGTCCGACCGGACCTGGACGGCAACGAGATCATGAAGCTCCTGAACCTGCGGCCCGGACCGGACGTCGGCCGCGCGTGGAAATACCTCAAGGAACTGCGTCTGGACCGCGGCCCGCTCGACCGCGACGAGGCCGAGGCCGAGCTACTGCGCTGGTGGGCCGAGCAGAACGGCGGAGCCGGGGCGTCCGGCGCCGACGGTGCCGGCGACGGGGCTGACTGCGACACCACTGGGGCCGCCGCCGCTGACGACCAGAAGGATGATCACGCGTGATCGCCGGCGCCGTTGACCGCTACCTCGGTTCGGTGGTGGGAAGGGTTGTCGTCGTCATCGCCGCCACGGTGGGCACGCTCGTGCACACCTTCGGGATCCCCGGCCTGCAGAGCTTCCCGCCGTACCGCATCGACCTGGACGTCTACCGCGTCGGTGGGCAGGTGTTCCGCGACGGCGGCGATCTCTACGGTGAACTGCCGCAACTGGCCGAGGGCGGGAACCTGCCGTTCACCTATCCCCCGCTGTCGGCGCAGCTGTTCTCACTGCTGACGTATCTGCCGCTGCCGGTGGCGTCCGCGCTGATCACCCTGGCCACGCTGGCGGTGCTCGCGCTCGTGGTGCAACTGGTGCTGACCCGCACCTGCGACCGCCCGGCCGGGCAGCTGTGGTGGCTGACCGTGGCGGTGATGGCGGTGGCGATGTGGTTCGGCCCGGTGCGCGAGACGATCGGGTTCGGTCAGGTCAACGTGTTCCTGATGGCGATGGTGCTCGTCGACGTGATCCGCGGCCGCGGGCGCTGGTGGGGCGGCATCCTGACCGGTCTGGCGATGGCCATCAAGCTCACGCCGGCGGTGTTCCTCCTTTACTTCTTCTTGCGGCGCGACTGGCGCGGGATGGCCACGGCGATCATCTCGGCGCTGGCGTTCACCGGCATCGGGCACCTGTTGGCGCCCGGCGACTCGGTCCGCTACTGGACCTTCGCGATCCGCGATCCGGGCCGGATCGGCGGGCTGGCGTTCTCGTCCAACCAGTCGGTCAACGGGTTCGTGCACCGGATCGGCCTCGAGGGCACGGCGGCGTCGGTGGCGTGGTTCGTGGCCTCGTGCGTGATCGGGTTGGGGATCGCGTGGGTGGCGTGGCGGCTGCTGCGGGCCGGGCAGGAGGTCGCGGCGGCGATCGCGGTGGGCACCGTGGCGCTGTTCTGTTCGCCCGTGTCGTGGGGGCACCACTGGGTCTGGGCCGTGCCCGCGGTGGTACTCACCCTGGTGTGGGCCGACCGGGCGTCGGCGCGGGGAGCCGGTGGGGGCGACGACGAGCGTGGCTGGCTCGCCCTGGGCGTCAGTGGCGTGGTGGTCTTCCTGTCCACGCCGCAGTGGTGGTTCCCGCACAGGAACGATGCCGAGCTCGGGTGGGGCCCGATAGCGCATCTGGTGGGCAACGCCTACATGATCTGGGGGCTGGCGTTCCTGGTGGTCTTGGGACTGCGGGCCGCACGCCTCGGGCGGTCTGACCTGGGCGGAGATCCCGAGCGGCCCGTCATCCTGGATGGCGTCCTGACGCGCTGAGTCGGCGCGGCGAGCAGCGGCGGCCGGGGCTGCCGGGGCGTCCGCGACGGAACCTGTCAAGGGCAGATACGCGGGCTGTGGACAGTCGTTCCGCATTCCACAGATCGGTGATCGGGGCTTTTCCGTGTGGCGGCGCCGCGACACGATTCGGGGCATGGATTACTTCTTCGGAGATGGCGTCGGTGAGCCGACGCAGTGGCAGGGCGA
>CAMNYG010000142.1 GCA_946570335.1 uncultured Dietzia sp.
GACCTGTGAGGTCTCTCAGCGGGCGTGTCAGCCGAGCTTCGGCGCGATCTGGGTGTCGATGATCTGCTGGGTCTCGGTCTGGAGCTGTTCCATCACACCCGCGATGTCGTCGCCGGCGAGCACCTTGTCCAGGCCGCCGCCGATGCGGGCGCCGCCGTTGGGGACGAACACGCGGGCGTTGTCCTGTGGCCGGGTGAACTCCAGCTGCTCGATCGCGGTGGCGGCCTGCGGGGTGTCCTCGAGGTACTGCTGGATCTCCCGGGCCTCCTTCGCGCCCTTGCGTACGGGCATGTAGCCGGTGGCCTGGGCGAAGATCGCGGTGCCCTGGGTGGAGGTGATGGAGTTGATGAACTTGGGCGCGTTGAGCTTGCGCTCGTCGGAGATCTTCGCCGGGATCGCCAGGCCGGCGCCGCCGGTGGGGCAGCTGGAGTTGGCCCGGGCGCCGGGCAGGAAGGCGGTGCCGAACTCGAACTGGGCGTTCTCTGTGGCGGTCTTGAGGGAGCCGGTCGAGGCCATGGCGCAGGCGGCCAGTCCGGAGGCGAACTCGGTGATCGAGTCCGCGGAGACCACGAGGTAGCCGTCGTCGTTGATCTGTTTCAGGCGCTCCACCCCGGCGATGGTGTCGGCGTCGGTGAAGGTCGCGTCCCACTCCCGGGAGTAGGCGCCGCCGTCGTCCCAGATCATGTTCTGCATGGTCCAGTCGAGATAGTTGGATCCGTCGTACATCGCGATGGCATGCTTGCCGTCGCCGATCGCCTCCTGGATGGCGGGTGCCCATTCCATGAACTCGTCCCAGCTCTCGGGGCCGCGGTCGGGCAGTCCGGCGGCCTCCCAGACCTCCTTGTTGTAGTAGAACAGCGGGGTCGAGCGGGCGTACGGGAGGCCGTAGGACTTGCCCTCGAGGATGTAGTCACCGAACAGGGCGTCCACGTAGTCGGCGGTATCCACGCCGGCGTCGGCGAACAGGTCGTCCAGCGGGGTGAGCTGATCGTTGAGCGCGAAGTTGAACCACGTCACGTCGGAGACCACCACGACGTCGGGGACGTCGTTGCCGGTGAGGGCGGCGTTGAGCTTCTGCGCGACCTCCTCGTAGTTCTTGCCGCCGTCGACGAGGTTGACCGTCAGACCGGGGTTCTCGTTCTGGAAGATCCCGATGAGCTGTTCCTCGATCTCCTTGGAATCGCCCGGGTGGTTGGACCAGAACGTGATGGTGTCGGCCGAGCTCTCGGCTCCGCCCCCTCCGCCGCCGGAGGTGTCGCCGCCGCCCGAGCCGGCGCAGCCCGCGACGGTCACGGTGGCGGCGGAGGCGCCGAGGAGGCCGAGGAAGAGTCTGCGGTTCACGGGATTCATGGAGGTGGTGCCTTTCTCGAGAATGCGACGGGTGTCGGTGTGACGGGCGTCGGATGGGCGGATCAACTGGTGGACAGGGTGGCCTGGTGGGTCATCCCTTCACGGCTCCGGAGGTCAGGCCCTTGATCATGCGGCGTTGGAGGAGCAGGAACACGAGAAGGATCGGGGTGATGGTGAGGATCGTGGCGGCCATGACCATCGGCCAGTCGATGTAGGCGTCGGTGGAGATGAGTCTGGCGAGGCCGACCTGCAGAGGGGCGACGGTCTCGTCGGAGGCGATGAGGAACGGCCAGAGGTACTCGTTCCATTCGTTGACCGTCGTGATGAGGCCGAACGCCACGACGGTCGGCCAACTCATGGGCAGCAGTACCCGCACCAGCAGCTTCAGGTGGCCGCACCCGTCCATGCGGGCGGCCTCGATGATCTCGAACGGCAGCGTGAGGAAGTGGTTGCGCATGAGGAAGGTGCCGAAGGCGACTCCTGCCAGCGGGAGGATGATGCCCTGGAACGTGTTGATCCAGCCCAGTTGGGAGATGAGCGCGTAGTTGGAGATCACGGTGATCTGGTTGGGCACCATGAGCGCGGCCAACACGAGCATGAACACCAGGCTGCGGCCGGGGAACCGCAGGTAGACGAATGCGTATGCGCTGAGGATGCCGAGGATCAGCTTGGCGCTGACCAGGACGCCGGTGATGATCACCGAGTTCCGGAAGTACTGCGGGAACGGCACGTTCTCCGCCACACGCCCGTAGGGGGCGGCGGTGACGGGCTCGGGCCACCAGGCGGGCGGCTGGATGTAGACCATGTCCGGGGTCTTGAACGAGGTGACGAGCACCCAGTACAGGGGCAGACCGATCACGATCAGCACGAGCAGCATGGCGACGTAGCCGACGATCTTCATCGGCCGGGAGGAGCCGGAGAGCGGGTTCATGTGATCTTCCTGTCCATGACGCGCACCTGGATCGCGGTGACGACGAGAAGCACGAGGAACATGATGGTCGCGACGGTGGCGCCGTATCCGGCCCGGAAGTTCTGGAAGGTCTCCTGGTACACCTGGAACACCATGGTGGAGGTGCCGTTGCCCTGCGGGCCGCCGCGGGTCATCACGTAGATGATGTCGAAGACCTGCAGTGAGTTGAGCAGCACCGTGATGGACAGGAAGAACGTCGTGGGTCGCAGCAGCGGCAGGGTGACCTTGCGGAACGTGGTCCATCGGCTGGCGCCGTCCATCTCGGCGGCCTCGTACAGTTCGGCCGGCTTGGCCTGCAGGGCGGCCAGGTAGATGACGAAGCTGTAGCCGAGGTTCTTCCAGATGTAGGTGACGGTCACCATGAACAGGGCCCAGTTCGGGTCCTGGTAGAAGTTCGGCACCGGGAGTCCGACCATGGTCAGCAGGGCGGAGATCAGGCCGAAGCGCGGGTCGAAGATGAACTGGAAGGCCACGCCGATCGCGGCGCCGGCGATCACGAACGGAGCGAACACCGCCGACCGCACGAGCCCGCGGCCCACGAGCTGCTGGTCGAGCAGCAGTGCCAGGGCCAGGCCGAGCACCATGGAGCCGATCACTGCGGAGATCGTGAAGATGAGGGTGTTCTGCACCACCACCCAGCTGTCGGCGCGATTCCACCATTCGACGTAGTTGGACCAGCCGATGAACGTCGCGGTGGGTGAGGAGATGTTCCAGTCGAAGAAGCTCAGCCTGATGTTGTCGATCAGCGGCCGGTAGACGAACACCCCGAGCAGTGCGAGGTTGGGCAACACCAGGGCGACGAACAGCAGTTTCTCCCCGAGACCGCTCGCCGGGCGGCGGCGACGGCCCGCGGGGGTCTGCGGCGGTGGTGGGGCGGCGATGTCCGGGGTTCCGGCCATCGGATCGAGTGGTGTCTGCACGATGGGAAGCCTCGTCGTAGAGAGTTAACGGACTCTTTCCGGACGATAGACGAAGGATTTCGCGGAGAGGTCGAAACGGTACAGGTGTTGAGAACGGTACAGGCGTTGAAATACGTATGGTCGGGGGTCAGTAGTTCCAGTCGCCCTGGCCGTCGAAGGCGCCGAATTGCCCGCCGGGGCCGTTCACGACGATGAACGGATCGCCGTTACGCGTGTTGTCGTAGTACCAGGCCGCGTCCTCGGGGCTGAGGTTGATGCAGCCGTGGGAGACGTTGCGCACGCCCTGATCGGCGACGGACCAGGGGGCGGAGTGGATGAATATGCCGTCGTAGCTCAGGCGCACGCCGTCGTTGACCACCGTGTCGTAGCCGCCGGCGTCGCGGGCCAGTCCCCAGGTCGAGGAGTCCATGCGGACCTCGCGGGCGCGCCAGCCGTTGTAGTAGATGCCGTTGTAGGTGGGGTAGGCGTCGCGGCCTGCGGAGGCCTTCATGGTGCGCACCACCTGGCCGTTCCGGGTGACGGTGACCTCGTGGGTGTTGTCGTCGTAGGTGGAGATCACCGCGTCGCCGGTGCGGAAGGTGTGTTCGGTGCCGCCGGCCCACACGGTGACGGAGGTGCCGGCGGGCCAGAATTCGTGGGGTCGCCAGCGCAGTTCGGTGTCGCTGACCCAGTAGTACTTGCCGTCGACGCCCGGCGCGGTGCGGACGCCCACCGTGGCCTCGGCGGCGGCGCGGTCGTCGACGGGGCGGTCGAAGGTGACCATCACCGGTTGTGCCACGCCGACTGTCTCGTCGGCCCTGGGGTAGACCGACGCGACCTGCGCCTCGATCGTGGGTCGCTGCGGCGCGGGGACCGGGACGGTGAGGACCGGGGAGAGGCCGAAGAGGGAGGGGACCGGAAGCGGTGCGGTCTCCAAGCCGAGCGCGCCGGCCGAGCCCGAAGAGCCGAAGGAGCCGAGGGACTGCGCGGAGGCGGCGGGGGAGAGGCCGACGACGACGAGGCCGGCCACGGCCAGAGCTGCTGCGGTCGACCTGGTTCGACGGGACATCATTCTCCTTCGGGGGCGCGTGCCGCGGCGGGGCGGCGGTGGCTGGGCCGGGCTGTTCTGGCGTGGCGACCGATCAGCCCACAGTCACATTAGTCACAACAATCACTCAGGTAACTCTAGCAACAGTACCGCGGCGCGCTCGGCGGTGTACATCCCGCAGGGGCCGGACGATTGCCGGGGATGTGTGCCGCGGCGCGTCGGCGCGGCGGTCGCTGGTCGGTCTCGTCGAGCGTCAGCTGCTGCGGAGCGCTGGCGGCGAAGGACCGTGCCATCGTTCGTTGGTATCGACGTTGGGAGAACTGCAGGTAGACGTTTCGAGCAGTGTTGCTGACCCAAAGTCAGCAGAATAACCGCAGTTCACCGGCTTGCTCGTCTCGCGGGCGCAACATAGAGTCGCATTAGTCACTGACCACGAGTCAGGTGGCGAGGTGGAGATGATGGTTGAGGGACCATCGCTTCACCGTGAGGGGCCGGTCGCTTGGACCGGGGCACCTGGGGGGGTGCTGGCCCGCGGCCGCAAAGGCGTGCGAGGCGGCGAGAGCGCGCACAACGCGATCCGCCGAACAGTGAGAACGGCGTCGGATGCTGAGGGGCACCGGCGCCGTTCCTCGTATATCTGGGCTGATGCTGACGCTGGTGCTGGTACTGACGCCCTGTCAGCCCCCGCACCCTGCTCG
>CAMNYG010000143.1 GCA_946570335.1 uncultured Dietzia sp.
CGCATCACGCGGTCTGACGAGAGCAGGGCGCGGACGTGCACAAGCGGGGCGGGGACGTGAACAAGCGGGGCGCGGACGTGCACAAGCGGGGCGGGGAGGCGGGAGTGTGCGGTGTCGTCGCCCCGGTGCTTCCCGACGCGCGGGCGGGCTCAGTCGCCGTCGACGCGCACGCGCACCGCCGCAGCCACCGGAGTCCCCAACGCGATGGACCGCCCGTCGAGAACAACGGTGATGATCCCCAGCTCGAGCTGTCGGGAGCGGACTTCCACGAGGCTGTCCGGGCGCAGGCCGAGCTCCCCGAGGTGCCGCAGCACGGTGTTGTCCCGGTCGGACACCCGCGTCACGACACCTGAGATCCCCTCGGGTGCCTCGTCGAGCGGGACATCGCCGATGGGCTCCAGGCGACCGTCGCGGGTGGGGATCGGATCCCCGTGTGGATCGCGACGAGGATGATCCAGGAAACCGTCCAGGGCGTCGACGAACCGGTCCGAGACCACGTGCTCGAGTGCGTCCGCCTCGGCATGGACCTCGTCCCAGGAGTAGCCCAGGCACCGGGCGAGAAACGTCTCGAGAATGCGGTGGCGGCGAACCATGGCCACCGCCAGCTCCCGGCCCGCCTCGGTCAACTCGACGGGCGCGTACGGACGATGATCCGCCAACTCCAGGGCGACCAGCTTGCGGACTCCCTCGGTGACGGTCGACGGCGAGGCACCCAACCGCTCCGCGAGCGCCCCGGACGTGACGGCGTTCCCGCCCGACCCCAGCGCGTACACAGCCATCAGATATGCCTGCATGGTCGGCGTGAGGTCTGTGAGCTGGACGGGGCTGGCGTCGGTCATGCCGCCAGTGTCTCAGATCGGCGCGACGTGACCGTGGCGACAGCGCGCGTCACGAGGCCCCGCCGCGGTGCGAACAGCTGGGCAACGGTGAACAGTGCGGCCTGGGAGATGACGACCATGGGCCCGGGAGGCAGATCGGCGTAATAGCCGATGTACACGCCCGCCACGCCGCCGATGAGGGCCACGATCACGGAGACCGCCATGAGGGTCCGCATCGTGTTGGTCAACAGCTGTGCGGTCGCTCCGGGGATGATGAGGGTCGCCACCACCAGGATCACCCCGACGGACTGGACGCCGGCCACGGTCGCGGTGGCGAGGGTCACCAGGAGCACACCGGTGAGCAGCCGGGTCCGCAGGCCGAGGGTGTGGGCGTGCAGTTTGTCGAATGCGAGCAGCACGAGATCGCGTCGGAGGGCGAGCAGCACCACGACGGTGAACGCCGCGACGATCAGCACTTGAACCAGTTGTTGATCGCCGACGCCGAGCAGGCTGCCGAACAGGATCGTGTGCAGGTCCTGCTGGCTGGGGAACCGCGCGATGAGCACCAGCCCTATCGAGAACAGCGCGGTGAACACGATCCCCATCGCCGCGTCCTCGCGAACGGTGCCGCCTTCACGGACCACGCCGATGAGCGCCACCGCGACGAGCGCCGCCAGTAGTGCGCCGATCGCGAACGGGAAGCCGAGGATGGAGGCGACGGCGACGCCGGGGAGCACGGCGTGAGAGACGGCGTCACCCATCAACGCCCACCCCATGTGGACCAGCCAGCAGCTCAACAGTGCCCCGGCCACGCTCGCGGCGATCACCACGACCAGCGCCCGCCACATGAAGTCGTACGCCATCGGTTCGAGCAGGAAGTCGATCATGAGGACACCTCGTGGGCCGTGTCGGCCCGGTTCGTCGGGAGGGGGGTGGCGACCGGCGTCGTCGGGAGACGGGCTCCCAGCAGGGTGGCGAGCATTTCGGGCGTCGTCGTCTCGGCGACGGAACCGTGCGCGATCAACCGTCCGTCCAGCAGCGCCACCGAGTCCGCCAGCCGGTCGACCGTGTCGAGGTGGTGCGTCGAGACCAGCGCGGTCCGGCCCTGTGCCGCCAGCTCACGCATCACATCGAGGTAGACCTCTTCACTTCCGGCGTCCATGCCGTTGAACGGCTCGTCGAGCAGCAACAGGTCCGCTTCCTGCGCGAGGCAGCGGGCGAGGAGGACTCGTCGACGCTGCCCGCCGGACAGGTCGCTGATCCTTCTGCCGGCGACGCCGTCGAGTCCGACCCTGTCGAGCGCCGAGTCGACGGCCCGACGGTCGTCCCCGGAGGCCCTGCGCCAGATTCCGGTGAAGGGCCGGCGTCCCTGCATGACGACGTCACGGGCGGTGACGGGGAATCCTTCGTCGATGCCGTCCGCCTGTCCGACCGTGGCGACCTTTCCGGAGCCGAGCGCGGCTCTGATGGGCTGGTTCAGGATCCGGACCTGCCCGCGCGTGGGCCGGACCAGGCCGAGCAGTGCCAGCAGCAGAGTCGACTTGCCTGACCCGTTGGGTCCCAGGAGGACGGTCACGGTGCCTCGCGGCACCCGGAGGGAGACGTCCGTGAGGGCGCGGACGTGGCCCCGGTCGACGGTGAGGTCGACGACGTCGACGGCGAGATCGGAGTTCGTGCTCATGAACGCGTCAGTCCCTTGGTGATCAGGTCGAGGTCGTGTTCGAGAAGTGCGATGTAGGTGGGGACCTCCCCGTCGGGCTCGGAGAGCGAGTCGACGTACAGGGTTCCGCCCATCTCCGCGCCGGTGGCACCGGCGACCTGCCGCATCGCGGTGTCGGAGACGGTCGACTCGCAGAACACCGCCGGGATCTGCTGGTCGCGGACCGCGTCGATCAAGCCGGTGACCTGCTGTGGCGTTCCCTGCGCCTCCGTGTTCACCGCCCAGAGGTAGTGCTCCTCGAGGCCGACATCCCGCGCGAGGTAGGAGAATGCGCCCTCGCAGGTCACAAGTGCGCGGTGGTCGGGAGGAAGTGGCTGCAGCGACTGCTCGGCGTGCTCCATGAGTGCATCGAGTTCCGCCTCGTACTCGGCGGCGCGCAGCCGGAACTCGTCCGCCCCGTCGGGGTCGAGCTCGGACAGGGCCCTGGTGATGTTCTGGATGTACTTCTTGCCTTCCCGGGGTGAGATCCACGCGTGGGGGTTGGGTCTGCCCGTGTACTCCCCGGACACGATGGGGACGGGGTCGACCCCCTCTGAGGCGACCGCGTGCGTGCCCCCGGACTGGAGGAACCGGGTGAGCCAGTCGTCCACCCCCAGCCCGTTGGACACCAGAAGGTCTGCTCCCGCGACCCGCTTGAGATCACCGGTGGTGGGTTCGTACTGGTGGATGTCGGCGCCCACCTGGGTGATCGACTCGACCTCCACCCTGTCGCCGGCGATGCGTTCGGTCATGTCGGCGAGGATCGTGAAGGTGGTGGCCACGAGCGGCCGGTCACCGTCGGGCGGGTCCGAATCGGAGGGTGCGCACGCGGACAGCGCGACCGGCAGCGCGAGGACGGCAGCGGCGATTCGATGACGACCCAATAAAAATTTCGGCACGGCGAAATATTATCGGCTGCCCGGCCGGAGGACAACTATTGGCTACCCGCATATCCCAGCTGCCGCCACGCCTCGTAGACGGCCACCGCGGCCGCGTTCGACAGGTTCATCGAGCGACGGCCCGGCAGCATGGGTATCCGAACTCGCGCCGTGACCTTGTCGTCGTCGAGCACCTCCGGCGCCAACCCCGTCGGCTCCGGGCCGAACAACAACACGTCCCCCGGCGCGAACTCCACCTCCGGCAACGTCAGCTCGGCGCGCGCGGTGAACGCGAACACCCGCCCCGGCAGCAGTCGCGCGTAGGCCGCCGCGAGATTCTCGTGCACCTCGACGTGCGCCAGGTCGTGGTAGTCCAGCCCCGCACGTCGCAGATGCTTCTCGGACAGGTCAAAGCCCAGTGGCCCGGCAAGGTGCAGCTCGCAGCCCGCGCCCGCCGACATGCGGATCGCGTTGCCGGTGTTCGGCGGGATGCAGGGTCGGTCGAACAGCAGGCGTACATCCGCTCCGGTCATGTCGGGCATTCTGGCAGTGCCGTGCCTGCGAACCCGCCGGGGAGTGGGATACTGGCTGCCGTGACCGCGATCAAGCTGGACGGCAAGCTCACCCGCGACGAGATCGTCGCCGACCTCACCACGCGCGTGGCCGCGCTCCGGGACAAGGGCATCACCCCCGGACTCGGCACCGTGCTCGTCGGCGACGACCCCGGTAGCCACTCCTACGTCAAGATGAAGCATCGCGACTGCGAACAGGTCGGCATCGCCTCCATCAGGCGCGATCTGCCCGCCGACACCACGCAGGCCGAGCTCGAGGCCGTGATCGACGAGCTCAACGCCGACCCCGCCTGCACCGGATACATCGTGCAGCTGCCCCTGCCGAAGCATCTGGACGAGAACGCGATCCTCGCACGCATCGACCCCGCCAAGGACGCCGACGGCCTCCACCCGGTGAACCTCGGCAAGCTCGTGCTGAACGAGCCCGCCCCGCTGCCCTGCACCCCGAACGGGTGTATCGCCCTGCTGCGACGCTTCGACGTGGACCTGAACGGTGCGCACGTCGTGGTGATCGGTCGCGGCGTCACCGTGGGGCGGCCCATCGGGCTCATGCTGACCCGCCGCAGCGAGAACTCGACCGTCACGCTGTGCCACACCGGCACCCGCGATCTGGCCGCCGAGACCCGGCGGGCCGACGTGATCGTGGCCGCCGCCGGCGTCCCGCACATGCTGCCCGCCGCCATGGTCGCCCCCGGGGCCGCCGTGCTCGACGTGGGCGTGTCTCGAGTGGACGGCAAGCTGGCCGGCGACGTGCACCCTGACGTGTGGGAGGTCGCCGGGGCGGTCTCGCCGAACCCGGGGGGCGTCGGCCCGCTGACCCGCGCATTCCTGCTGAGCAACGTGGTCGAGCGCTGCGAGCGACTGTCCGCTGAGACGTGAGGCACGTATGACCCAGCCCGCCCCGGATCGGCCGCGGCCCCGCCCCACCGACGGACGGCCCGCACGTACGCGACCGGCCCGCC
>CAMNYG010000144.1 GCA_946570335.1 uncultured Dietzia sp.
AGCGTCACCGCCGGTGAACCCGACCTCCGCCACCGCACGCAGACCCGCGTTGGTTCTCGGCGCGGTGGTGGAGGACTCCTGTGCGGCGTACCGTCCACTCTCCGAGCGGTCGCCGGACAGGTGGCGGACCGTGGTGGCAGGGGATTTCCGCTCACCAGCGTCAACGGATCCTCCGCGACATCTCCGACGAGACACTCGAGAACGTGCTCACCGAACGGTCGACCGACGACTCGTAGCGCGTGATCCGGGAAGTGTGAGGGGACTGACATGACCGAGAAGCTGGTCGACCTTGTTCACCACACCGAGCAGATCCTCGAACTGCGAATGCAGAGTCCGCCGGGCAACGCGTTGACGGACTCGCTCGTGGAGGCCATGGAGCACACCCTGAACACGGTCGAGGACTCCGATGCGCGCGTTGTCGTCGTCGTCGGATCCGGACGGCACTTCAGCGCCGGCGGCGACCTCCACCAGTGTCAACAGATCACCGACGAGCCCACCGCCCGGCAGTTCATCGAGCGTGTGCAGGGGCTCGTGGACCGCGTGGCGGCGCTGCGGATGCCGGTGATCGCGGCGGTCAACGGCACGGCGCTCGGCAGCGGCTGCGACCTGGCCTTGGCCTGCGACATCCGCGTCGCAGGACCCCACGCCGAGCTCGGACAGCCGGAGGTGCGGTGGGCCTCATCGCCGGAGCCGGTGGCACTCAACGCCTGTCGAGGCTCGTGGGCCCGGGAATGTCCAAGCTGTTGCAGTACACCGCGCAGCCCGTCGACGCCGCTGAGGCGCTGCGTATGGGGCTGGTCGAGGCGGTGTCGGAGGACGATGACCCACTGTGCCTGGCACTGGTGGTCGCCGAGCAGATCGCCGTGAACTCCCCCCGGGCGAACCGTAGCGTCAAGCACTGCGTCGACCGCGGCCTCGACCTGGACCTGCCCGCCGGTCTCGAACTCGAGCGAGAGCTGTGGATCAACCTGGTCCTCGACGGCGGGCTGACCGAGGGCGCAGCCGCCTTCTTCGGCAAGCGCGACCCGGTCTACCCGGACTGACCGGCGGGTCCGCCCACCGCGGCGCTGACGTCGGCGACGAGCCGGTCCGCCAGCGGATGGGCGGCGTCGATGAACGCGGCAGGCGTCCCGACGGGCGCGGACACCGTGATGGTGGTATCCCCCGAGTAGATCTCACCGGTGATCAGGTGCCGCCAGGTGCCCGGCGGTAGAGACACGGTGACCTCCGTGTGCCCGGGTGCCATCACCGGGGCCATGAGCAGCGAGTCGCCGAGCATGAACTGACGGTTCGCGGAGGCCGCGGCGGTCCCGGGGTGGTTGACCCAGGTGTGCCGCACGGCGGGCACACCCGTGGCGGCGGCCTCCTCGAGAACCTGCACACGGTAGGGCTGCAGGGCGGTGAACATGCGGCTGTTGCGGGCGAACGCGTCCACCTCGTCGGGGTCGTAGACCTGACGGTTGACCGCGGGCCGGTTGCCCTCGTGGCTGCGGAACAGGGGGCCGAACGCCGAGTACTCACCCCAGCGGGCCAGGATCTCCCCGTCACGGACGTAGTCGGTGACCTGCAGGTCGACGGAGGTGTACCCGCCGATGTCCGAGTGCACGACCGGCCAGCCGGACACACCCGCGGCGAAGGTCCCCGCCAGCGCCGAGGGCAGGCCGTCCTCCTCCGACCAACCGACCATCTGGTCGCCGTTCCAGAAGGCGGCGCTCTGCGAGTCCATCCCGGAGGTCCCGGCGCGGAACCAGGTCACGCAGTCGGGGCGCCCGGCCTTCTCGCACCCGTCACGGACGACCTCCGACCAGAGCCGCGGCCAGGCGTTGTGCATCAGGGCGGCGTCGCCGTCGTGGAGCACGGCGTCCATGGGGAGGCCTTCTCCGAAATCCGCCATGAATCCGTCCACGCCGTTGGCCAGTACCTCCTCCGCGATGACCGTGGACATCCAGTCCCGGCCCGCCGGATCGGTGAAGTCGACGAGCGCCGCGGAGTATCCGCCCTGATCGACCATGTAGGGACCGCCGTCGGGAGCCTGGACCAGGAGTCCGGCGTCGCGTGCCTCGGCCCACAGGTTCCGGATCGTGGGATCGTTCTTGGGGCCCGCGTCCACGAGCCAGGGATTGACGTAGGTGGTGGTCCGGATGCCGCGCTCGCGCAGGTCGGACACGAGCTGATCCCACTGCGGGTACCGCTGCTCGTCCAGCTGCCAGGTCCACCACAGGCGGTCGCCGAAGTCGGTGGTGCGCTGGCCGGTCCAGTCCTGCAGCCACACGCCGGAGATCTCCGTCCCGGCGGCTTCCATCTGGTCCACGGTCCGGCGGACCGTGTCCGTGCCGCCCTGGATGCCGACGATCGCGCCCTCCTGGGTCCACTCCGCCAGCCGGGGCCGCTCCACCGTTCCCTGCTGGGTGGTGATGAGGTCGGTCGCGGTGTCGCCGCGGGTGAGCTCGAGCTGCACGGACGGCGACCACACCTCGAGTCCGACCCGGTCGGACTGCCGGGTGTCCCCCACGGCGAAGGCGTGCGCCGCCTCGTCTCCCGGCGACACCCGCACGCCCTGCAGGTCGTCGGTCACGTAGGTGGGCCACGCCGCGAAGGTCATCGACGTGGTCCCGCCGGCTCCGCCGTTGGTGACGTCGGCGAGGAGGGTCAGCGGCTGCTCGCCACGCCCCACGCCCTGCTCGCGGGCGACGACGGGGATGAGCCTGCCGTCGAGGTCAAAATCGTCGAACTGCTCGCCGAAGCCGTGGACCCCGGCGCCGTCCGACCTCCCGCCGGTCCACTGCACCACCGCGGCGTCCCGGTCGCCCCCGGCGCTGGTACCGGTGTCCACGTCGGCGGTGACCCCGCCGTCGGCGCGCTCGGTGAAGCTCACCGTGAACGGCACGGTCCCGGTGTCGGAGTGGAGGTCACCGTGCAGCGTGACGGTGCCAGGACCGGCCTGGACGTCGGTCACCCGCTGGGCTGTCCACTGCTGGTCGTGCTGCACGTCAGCCCAGAAGTAGCCGCGGTGCTCCTGCCACCCCACATGACCCGTGCCGGCGGACAGGAACGCGGTGCCGGGGGCGTTGGACCACACTGCGTGGTCGCCCTCCTGCACTCGCACCACACCGTCAGAGATCACGACGGTGTGTCCCCCGAGCGCGTGCGCACCGATCGCGTCCGGCTCGACGGTGAGCTCCCGGGGCGCCATCACCTCCAGGTGGTCGCGAGGCACGCCCAGCAGGTCGACACTGGCCGCGCCACCGAGGGCGAGCGATCCGGTCACCACGGTGCCGACAGACCCCAGGGTCATTCGGCGAATTGTGTCCTCAATCACTCTCGGGACTCTAACAGCAGTGGGCGTGGGTGGATAATCATCTCCTTACCCACCATGCCTCCGCTGGCCCTGGCCCCGGTCCGCAGGTCAGCCGCGCGAATCCTGGCCCTGCTGACTGGTGACGGTGGTGAGCAGGAACACCGAGTCCTCAAGCGCCAGCACCGAGTGGCGCTCGTGCGTGAGGATCCACAGCTCCCCCTCGCCGAACTCACCCTGCGTCTCGTTCTCCAACTCCACGCGGACACGACCAGCGAGGACCTGCAGGCTCGCCGCCGGCGGGGAGTTGTGCTCGGCCATGCGCGTGCCGTCGGTCAGAGCGATCACCGTCTGCCGGAGCGGACCGTCGTGAGCCACGAGCTCGGCACTTCGGCCACGCTCCTCGGCACGGGCGGCGGCCATGTGGGATTCGGCCAGTTCCTTGAGATTCGACATGATGAAACCTTTCCGGAGCGGGGCTGGAGGAACCCCTCCACGCCCGTCGCGGAGGGCCTTTCCCTCAACCTACCTACGCCGGGTAGCGCGTGGCGGCCAGAGCGCTCAGGTCGTGCAGGAATCGGCGGAATCCCCAGTTCAACACCGGGCGGAGCAGCATGAGCGACACATTGGTGGACGGTGCACCGCCCAGCGCGAGCGTCCAGGTGAGGCGGCAGCCGCCCGCCGTGGGTACGACATCGTAGGACTCGGCGAACGCCGAAACGAGGGACGTCGAGCATTCGGTGAACCGGAAGGACATGTGCCGGCCCGGATCCCAGTCGAGGAACACCTCGTTGCCCACCAGTCCGCCCAGCATGTGGACCGTGCGCGTGGTGCCGGGGCCGTACGGCGGCGGGCTCGTCCACACCACCTTGGTGATCACGCGCGCCCAGCGGGGCCACGCGTCGGCGTCTTCGAAGATCTCGAACACCTGCGCCGGGGTGGCCGGGATGTCGACGCTGTTGGAGAAACGGAAACGGGCAGAGTCGATGAACGCGGCGTCGACCGGCTGGCACGGGTGCATCGTGGCCATGCGCTATCCCTCGTCCGCCACGACGCCGCGCAGGCCGTCGGCACCGAACAGCGGCTCGAGCATGGACGAGAAGTCGGGGCCCCGGCGCAGCATCTGGCCGCCGTCGACGTTGATGACCTGACCTGTGATCCACGTGGACCCGTCGCCGAGCAGGAACGCGGCGGCCTCGGCGATGTCCTCGACCCGGCCGATCCGCGGGATCGGGGTGTTGACGCGGTAGTCCTCGGCGATCGCCGGGTCGGACAGGATCGGCGCTACCAGGTCGGTCTCGATCAGACCAGGACGGATCCCGTTGACCCGGACCCGGCTCGCGCCGAGCTCGTCAGCAGCGAGGGTGACCAGGTGGTCAACGGCAGACTTGGTCACGCCGTACGCGCCGAACCAGCGGTGGGTGTTGCTCGCGGCGATCGACGAGATGGCGACGAACGAGCCGCCACCCCGAGCCACCAGTGCGCGAGCGGAGTGTTTGAGGGTGAACATCATGCCGTTGACGTTGAGGTCGACGGTGCGCTTCCACGCCTCGGTGTCCATCTGGGTGAGCGGACCGATCGTCTCGCTCCCGCCGGCCCGGGCCGCCTCGCCGCCGAGCCCGCCCCC
>CAMNYG010000145.1 GCA_946570335.1 uncultured Dietzia sp.
CACAGTCCGGATGCACAGCCCGGGTGCACAGCCCGGGTGCACAGTCCGGATGCACAGCCCGGGTGCACAGCCCGGGTGCACAGCCCGGGTGCACCGCCCGGATGCACCGCCCGGGCGAGTTCATCGTGACCGGGGGGGCTTCGCTGTGCGCTGCCCGTCGCGGATGCCCTCGAGCGCCGACGCGGTCGCCCACAACATGGCCCCGGGGCACCAGCACGAACATGCGTGGCGCGCACGAGTGCGTATACACTCCCCCAAGGCATCAGGTCCCTGACCGCCCTGCCCGCCCTCGTAGCTCAGTGGATAGAGCACGGCTCTCCTAAAGCCGGTGTCGGAGGTTCGATTCCTCTCGGGGGCACCGCAACGATGTTCCGCGTTTACTCGACGCCTGATGCGGTTTTTCGCGGATCCTCGCACATCGTGTCCACCAAATCACGGAGGCGAAGCTAGGCGCCTAGGGAAAGATCCACTGATCGCCGGATTCGAAGGGAAAGCCCGGCACAGTTGTGGTTCTCGCACCGTGGTCGTCATAAGACGTGAGCTTGGCGAACGCCGGACCAGCGGCCGTGTCCCGGACATCGTGGAGGACGAGCGGTCAGTTCTCGTCAGAGCAGCTACACCCGCGATGGCGCCTGCCACAGTGATCGGCACGTACTTTCAACCTCGCACCGGCAGCCAACTGCTCGTCGGCCCGAGGAGGTCGTCGATGTCTAAGGGCAGCCCGCTTCTGGAACTCCGCAGTCCCCGGCACCAGGGTGCTGACCCGCGTGGATCACGACGACGAGGTGATCTGTCTGCCGGGCTTCGTCCCGGCACTCCACTGCTGGACCACGCACCGGCACGAGTTGGGCTCGACGCCACAACCATTTGCCCCTGTCGACATTGACGTGGGCAGCGGAGCACCGACGCGGATCTGGGTGGACGTGCCGAGTGGGGCGACGGCCCCACCGACGAAGGCTCCCTCCGTGAGATGGCAGACGACGTGGTTGTCCGGTGGCTCACCAGTCCCACGCCGTCATAGGACTGTTTGATCGTCCCCTACCGCCTGATCGTCGAGGAGAACGCGCTCGTCAGAGCAAGGATCGGCAGCCCGATGCACAGGTTGACGATCGCGGCGGCCACACCGTCGAGGAACGGCACCGTGAGCAGGAGCGGCAGCGCCACCGCCGCGACGGTGAGCAGGCCGACGGTCCAGGAGAAGAACTGCCGCGGGTTCGCCGTGCCCACCAAGAGCAGATACCAGAGCAGACCGGCCAGGATCGCGGCCACCGCGCCGTAGATCGCGTACATGGTCGGAGTATTGCCCCCGTTGGACCAGGTCTGGCCGAAGCGGTCGAACACCGCGCCCACCACCCAGGCGATCAGCCAACCCGCGATCGCCGCCACCAGGGCCGTGGCCACCACACTGCCCACGAACTTCCCCACGTCCACCGCCGGGCCGCGTTTGGGCTCGGGGGCCTGGTCGTAGCCGCCGTCCGGTGGGTAGCCGCCGGCCCCGTAGGCGTCGTCGTAACCCTGGCCGCCACCCATCTGCGAGTAGGCACGAGAATCGGGCTGCTGTCCCATGCGTCGGGTCTGATCGTCCTGTCCGGGATACATCGTCTTTCCGCCTCCGAATCTCCTGTGGTGCCCACCGAGGGTAGTCGCTCGACGCCCGAACGCGACCCGCCCGGCCGTCTCACGACGACCGGGCGGACCGGCAGGAGCCCTGAAGGGGCGGGACGCGATCAGTGCGAGATCGTCTTCTCCACGCCCACACCGGTGAGGGAGCGGACCTCCATCTCCACTCGCTTCTCCGGGAACTCGTCCTCCTTGCCGAGGAAGGTGCCGACGATGCCCAAAAGGAAGGCCAGCGGGATCGAGATGATGCCCGGGTTGGACAGCGGGAAGATCGAGAAGTCCACGCTGGAGATCATCGACGTCTCGCTGCCCGACACAGCCGGCGAGAGTGCGATCAACACCAGCGTGCTGATCAGACCGCCGTACATGGAGAACAGCGCGCCGGTGGTGTTGAACCGCTTCCAGAACAGCGAGTACAGGATCGTCGGCAGGTTCGCGGACGCGGCGATGGCGAAGGCCAGGGCGACCAGGAACGCGATGTTCTGGCCCATGGCGCCGATGCCCATGACGATCGACAGGATGCCGATCACCACCACCGTGATCCGCGAGACCCGCAGCTGCGACTGCTCCGAGGCCTGTCCGTGCTTGATCACCCCGTTGTAGATGTCGTGCGCGAAGGAGGCCGAGGCGGTGATCGCCAGGCCGGCCACCACGGCGAGGATCGTCGCGAACGCCACTGCGGAGATGATCCCGAGGAAGATCTCGCCACCGAGCGCGAAGGCGAGCAGCGGCGCCGCCGAGTTCACGCCGCCAGGTGCGGCGTTGATGACCTCCGGGCCCACCATCGCCGCGGCTCCGAAACCCAGCACCAGGGTGAACAGGTAGAAGCCACCGATCAGGGCGATGGCCCAGGTCACCGAGCGACGGGCCTCCTTGGCCGTGGGCACGGTGTAGAAGCGCATCAGCACGTGCGGCAGACCGGCGGTGCCGAAGACCAGCGCGATGGACAGTGAGATGAAGTCCAGTTTCGTGGTCTCCGATTTTCCGTACTGCTGCCCCGGCATGAGCAGGTCCTTCCCGGAGTTGGCCACGGCCTCACCCAGCAACGCCGAGAAGTTGCCGCGGACCGCGACCAGCACGAGCAGACACATGAGCAGAACGCCGCCGACCAGCAGGACGGCCTTGACCATCTGCACGTAGGTGGTGCCCTTCATGCCGCCCACCAGCACGTAGACGATCATCAACACGCCGACCGCGGCCACCACGAGGGACTGGCCGGTCGAGTCGTTGATGTTGAGCAGCAGCGCCACCAGACCGCCGGCGCCCGCCATCTGCGCGATCAGGTAGAACAGGCACACCGCGAGCGTCGCCAGGGCGGCCGCCATGCGGACGGGGCGCTGCTTGAGGCGGAAGCTCAGCACGTCGGCCATGGTGAATCGGCCTGTGTTACGCATGAGCTCGGCGACCAGCATCAGGGCCACGAGCCAGGCCACCAGGAAGCCGATGGAGTACAGGAAGCCGTCATAGCCGTTGATGGCGATCGCGCCGGCGATGCCCAGGAACGAGGCCGCCGACAGATAGTCGCCGGCGATCGCGAAGCCGTTCTGCGGGCCGGTGAAGCTCGAGCCGCCGGTGTAGAAGTCCTTGGTGGACTTGGTGGACTTCGACGCGCGCAGCACCAGGGTCATCGTGATCACGATGAAGATGCCGAAGACGACCATGTTGAGCAGCGTGCTGCCCACTTCCTCGCCGGGCATCAACTCACGGATGGGCAGCAGCCACTCCATCACGCCACCTCGCTTTCCAGTTCAAGGCGGATGGCTTCCGCGCGGGGGTCGATCTCCCGGTTTGCGAACCGGATGTACAGGAAGGTGATGAGGAAGGTGGTGACGAACTGCCCCAGGCCGATGATCAGACCCCAGGTGATGTTGCCGAACGCCATGCTGCCCATGAATCCGGTCGCGTAGATCGACAGCAACACGTAGAGGAAGTACCAGATGAGGAAGGCGATGGTCATGGGGAACACGAACGCCCGGAATTTGCTGCGCAGTTCTTGGAACTCCGGGCTGGCCTGCATGGCCGCGAACTCTGCCGCGTCGGGAGTGCGCCGGGGCGCACCCCCGGCGGCCGCCGGGTCAGGGGGTTGGGACACGGAGGTCCTCCGTTTCGGTTCTCAAGCCACACCTCAGTAGTGATGCGGCTCACAGACAGTGACCCGGGAAGTGTGACACGCAGCACATGTTGACGCACTCGCAAGGAGCGTGATTTCCGCCCACCACCGGAAAAAGCCCGGTCACCACACCCCCATCCTGGGGATGCGGCCACCCCAGACGGGGGTCCACCACCCCTGAGGGGAGAGCGAGATCGCCTCAGGCGCTGCCCCTCTGACCGATAGCTTGGGCGAAAACCTGCACCACTTCGTCCGGGGTCCTTGCGATGTGACTGCTGCCGCCGGTGGCTTCGCTGATCTCGGCCAAGGTCGCGGGGTCGGCGTCCTCGAGCAGGCCGAGGGTCACCACCACGACCGGGCGGGAGGGGTCCACGCTCCCCCTCAGCTGAGCCAGAAAATCCTCGCGGCTCAGCGAAGAGGTGGTGTCGTTGGCGCCGTCGGAGATCACGATGATCGAGTTGATCGCGTTGGGGTCGTAGCTGTCGCGCACCATGCCGTAGGCGTCCAGCACCGACCGGTACAGGTCGGTCTCTCCGCCCACCAGGCCGGGCAGCGAGCCGAGCGCGCCGACCAGTGTGTCGCGGTGGGTCCCGCCCTCGGCCGGGGCGTCGAGACGCTGCAGTGACGCCACCTCCCGGTAGGGCCTCCCGTCTCGGCCCGCCGCTCCGCCGAAGGCCCACAGCCCCAGCGCGGCGTCGTCGGGGAACTGGTCGAGCCCGGCGGTGGCGGTCTGCACGAGTGCCTGGATACGGGTGGCGTCGGAGCCGGGGATCACGAAGTTCATCGAGCCGGAGGTGTCCACCAGGACCAGCGAGCGACCGGGCATGGACAGCAGCCGCCATCGCTGCAGAGTGCTGTGGACGCGGTTGGGGTCGCGCACCACGAGCTCTTCGGTCTCCCCCACTCCGGCACCGTCGGCCAGCGGGGCGCGGTCGGCGGCGCGGAAGCCGTCGTCGGCCAGCGCCTCGAGGTGGTCCTCCGAGGATGTGGCGTCGCGCAGCGCCTCGGCGGCGCCGGTCACCTCGTCGCGGCGGGTGGGGTCCTGGGTGGTCACGGCCAGGGGGTAGGTCAAGAACACCGCGCCGGTGGCGGGGGCGCCCACCTCGAGACCGGAGTCGGGCAGCTCCTGCTGCACGAGGACCGCCTGCTGTTCGCTCACCACGGCGGCGCCGCCATCG
>CAMNYG010000146.1 GCA_946570335.1 uncultured Dietzia sp.
GCCGCCGCCGCCCGCGGATGTGGGCAGATCGTGACTCGGCGTGCGTGGTGCCCGCACGAGGTCCCGAGTACCCTGGGTGCGGTCGCGCGAGTGATCGGGCCACCGTCACGGAGGCTCGTGTCGTGGGGGATGCGGCAAGGGCATCAGGTCACGCGCGGAGATTCGAACTTGTCCTGGGGGTACGACCATGTCTGACACCGCTTCGACGAAGCGGCGCCGGGGGAGACGGCTGACACTCATCTCGTCGGCCGCGTTCGCGATCGTCGCTCTGGTGCTGACAGGTTTCGCGTTGCGCTACCCCGGGCTCTCCTCCTCCGAGGTCGACGTCTCCAACGGCGGCGTGTGGGTCACCAGCGAGGAGCGGGGCCTGCTCGGACGGCTCAACGTCGACGCCGGTGAGCTCGACGCCCGCCTCTCCTCGACCGGGCAGGATCTCGACATCGTCCAATCCGGTTACACGGTGATCGAGACCGGGCCCCACGGCATGACCATGATCAACACCGCTTCGGTCACCCGCAACGGCCTGGTCGATCTGCCCACCGGTGCGGAGGTCACCCTCGGCGGCGACCGGGTCGCGATCTCCGCCCCCGACGGCCGGGTCTGGATCGTGTCCCCGGAGGAGGCCGGGGCCTTCAGCGCCGGCGCTGTCGAGCCCGTCCTCGACGCCGGCGGATCGCCGCGGCCGGTGGCCGTCTCCGAGAACGGGACCGTCTTCGTGCTCGACGGCACGGAGCTGCTGACCTACCCCCGTGCGGGCAACACCCGCGACACCACGGTGGAGAAGCCGGACACCATCGACGGCGTCTCCCAGAAGGAGGAGTCGATCCAGCTCGCCGCCGGCGGCGAGGAGCCCGTGATCCTGGACCGCGAGAACGAGCTGCTGCGCATCGGCACCGCCGGGAAGGATTACAGCCTCGCCGACGAAGGGGTCTCGAACCTCGACGCGGCGCAGCTGCAGCAGTCCGGCCCCTCCTCCGACTCGTTCGTCGTCTCCACCCTCGACACGCTGTTCGTCGTCTCCTTCAGCGGCGGCGCGGCCGAGGCGATCCCGGCCGGCGGCACAGGCACCGAGGTGGTCCGTCCCGCCCAGGTCGCCGGCTGTGCCTACGGCGCATGGGCCGGCTCCCTGCGCTACGTGCGCGCCTGCGAGGGCCAGGACCCGGTCGCCGAGACGATCCCGGAAGCGGACAGCTCTGCGGACCTCACCCTGCGCGTCAACCAGGATCTCGTGGTCCTGAACGATCAGAAGTTCGGTCTGTCCTGGGAGATCATGGAGAGCATGCAGCTGGTGGATGACTGGGTGATCGCCCAGGAGATCCAGACCAGCACCACCGAGGACAAGGAGAAGGAGACCCTCACCACCACGATCACCAACGTGGCCGCGGAGCGTGACGAGGAGAACCGCCCGCCGACGGCGAACGACGACACCTTCGGGGTGCGTCCGGGCAAGAACGTCGTGCTGCCGGTGACGCAGAACGACACCGACCCCGACGGGGACATCCTGTCCGTGAGCGTCAAGGGAGACCAGCCGGACATCGGCACGGTCACCTCCATCAGCGGCGGCACGCAGCTGCAGATCGAGGTCGACGAGGACGCCAGCGGCACCGCGGCGTTCACCTACCAGGCGGACGACGGCCGCGGCGGCACGGACACCGCGACCGTGACCCTCGAGGTGCGCGCCGACGGTGAGAACTCCCCGCCCGAGCCCGCTGAGCAGAGGATCGCCAAGGTGCAGGTCCGCTCGGGCCAGGAGATCAGCTTCAACATCCTCCCGTACTGGCAGGACCCGGACGGCGACGCCTTCTACCTCTCCAACGCCACGGTCCCGCCGGAGGACCTCGTCACCTTCCGCCCCGACGGCCTGATCACCTTCAACGACGCGGGCCTGTCACCGGGCACGAAGGAGGTGGCGCTGACCTTCCGCGATGAGAAGGGCGACACGGCCGAAGGCGTGGTCCAGATCGAGTCCGTCACCGACAGCGACCTCGCCCCGATCACCACCGCCGACCATGCCAGCGTCGTCGCCGGGCGCAGCACCACCATCAAACCGCTCGTCAACGACCTCAACCCCAACGGCGGCAACCTCGAGCTGATCAGCGTCAGCGACGCCGAGGGCCTCGAGGTCGAGCCGGTGCTGGAGGCTGGGACCCTCAACGTCACCGGCGAGCGTCCCGGCACCTACTACCTCGAGTACACGGTCGCCGCGAGCGGCGCGAGCACCGCCTCCCTCGGCCTGGTGCGCGTGGACGTGATCGAGCCCGAGGCCGAGGACCTGGCCCCGGTGGCCGTGGACGACATGGGCACCGTCACCACCGGCAGCGACACCCTCCTGGACCCGCTCGAGAACGATGTCGACCCCACCGGCGGCGTCCTCGTGGTCAACGGCATCGACGTGCCCGAGGGCAGCGGTCTGAAGGCCACCGTGGTCAACCACCACCTCGTCCGCATCGAGGCCGAACCGGGAGCGACCGTCGGCGAGGAGCCGGTGCCCGTCACCTACGAGGTCGCCAACTCCACCGGCACCTCCACCGGCACGATCCGCGTGATGGTGGCCGGCACCGACACCCAGTTCGCGAACCCCGAAGCCGTGCCGGACCGCGCCGTGGTGCGGGCCGGGGACATGGTGAACATCCCGGTCACCGAGAACGACATCTCACCCACCGACTCCGATCTCCACCTCGGCGAGATCATGGACACCTCCCGCGCCGACGACAAGGGGCACACCGAACCGCACCAGGACCGGATCAGGTTCCGTGCCGACGACGACGCCTCCGGCGAGGCGGTGGTGCAGTACGAGGTGGTGGACGAGACCGGCCGCACCGGCTCCGCCCTGGTCCACATCACCATCGTCCCGCGGGACGCGGACAACTCCGCACCTCGCCCCGACAACCTCACCGCCCGCACCGTCGCCGGCACCCCCGTGCGGATCCCCGTGCCCGCCACCGGCATCGACCCCGACGGGGACTCGGTGATGCTCACCGGCATCGCGAGCCCCATGCCCGAGCTGGGCGAGGTGGTCAGCGCCAACGGCGAATGGATCGAGTACCTGCCCTTCGAGGATTCCCGCGGCACGGATCGCTTCCGGTACCAGGTGATGGACCGTCACGGCGCGATCGGCACCGCCGAGGTGCTCGTCGGCATCGCGGCACCCAACGAGGCGAACCAGGCGCCCTATGCCGTGGACGACACGGTCGAGGTGCGCCCGGACCGCGAGGTGCAGATCCCCGTGCTCGAGAACGACACCGACCCCGAGGGCGACCCGCTGGCCGTGGTCCGCGGAGACGTCAAGGTGATGACCGAGATCGAGGAGATCCCGCCCGCCGAGGATGCCGAGGACGGCTACATCACCGTGGTCACCCCGTCGGAGCCAGGGACCCACACGGTGCTGTACTCGGCGACGGACGGCCAGCTGAAGAGCTCCGCGACGGCGACGATCAAGGTGGCGGAGAACGCCCCGCTGCGCGCCCCCATCGCCCGTGACGACTTCGTCGACGCGGAGGAGGTCATGGACCCCGAGACCGAGCACGTGGACGTGGACGTGCTGGCCAACGACTCCGACCCCGATGGCAGCACCAACGACCTCACGGTCGAGCTCGACGGCAGCTACGAGGGCGTCGAGCTGATCGACGACCAGGGCACCGTGCGGATCGTGCCGCAGGAGGAGCAGCAGCGCATCCGGTACACCATCACCGATGTGGACGACCTCTCCTCCGCCGGCTACATCTGGGTGCCCGGGACGGCGAAGCAGGCACCGGTCTGGGTGGGGCCGCCCCTCGAGGTGCAGGCCGGCTCCGAGGGCACGATCAACCTCGCCGACCCGGACAACGTGCGGGTGCGGCCCGGTGCACAGGCCGCCCAGATCACCGATCCCGGCCTGGTCACCGCCCTCCACGGCGACGGCAGCGAGCTGGTCCAGGACGAGACCACCCTGATCTACCGCCCGGCCCCGGACTTCTCCGGCAACGACACCCTCACCGTCGAGGTGACCGACGGCGAGGTGGGAGACCCCTCCGCGGCGACGGCGACCCTCGCGATCCCGGTCGAGGTCGCCCCCGAGGAGACGAACCTGCCACCCACCTTCCAGGGCGCGCTGCTCGAGGTCGAGCAGGGAGGGCCCTCTGCGAGCATCGACCTCGCCGCAGGCGCGGAGGATCCCGAGGGCGACACGCTCACCTATGAGCTCGGCGACCACGACGCTCCGGACACGGTCTCGGTGGACCTCGACGGCTCGACGCTCACCGCCACCGCGACGCCGAAGGCCGACAGGGGCACGATCATCGACGTGCCCGTCACCGTCAGCGACGGCACCAACCCGGCCGTCCCGGCGACCGTGCAGCTCACCGTCGGCAGCTCGCAGCGCCCACGGATCTCCACCTCCCTGGACGAGGTCGCGATCGATGCGGGACGCACGGAGTCCGTCGACGTCCTCGCCAACGACTCGAACCCCTTCCCCGGCGGGGACCGCACGCTGGTCAGCGCCTCGACGATCTCCGGCGAGGGCGAGATCGCCCTCGACGGCGACAAGGTGACGATCACCCCGGACGAGTCGTACCACGGCATCCTCAGCGCCGAGTACCGCGTCCAGGACGACACCGGCGACCCGGACCGCGAGGTGACCGGCATGATCCGGGTGACCGTGCGCGGGCTCCCCGAGGCGCCCTCCGCCCCGCGCATCGGAGAGATCGGCGACGGCTTCGTCGAGCTGAACTTCGCCGCGGGCGCGGACAACGGCGCCCCGATCACCGGCTACACCGTGAGCACCGCGAGCGGGCCCTCCGTCACCCAGGAGTGCGCCTCCACCTCGTGCACGATCACGGGCCTGACCAACGACACCGAGTACACCTTCCAGGTGGTCGCGACCAACGACGTCGGCGACTCCGACCCGTCGG
>CAMNYG010000147.1 GCA_946570335.1 uncultured Dietzia sp.
CCGCGGTCGATGCTCACGATCGCCCCGGTCCACACCCCGTGCCGCCGCCCCGCCTCGGCGGCCGCGGGCAGGATGAACTCGAGTGCTTCCTCGGCGGTGCCAAACGCCGCCGCCTTCTCGGGGATCGACGCGTACTCGAGTGCCACCACGCCCTGCGCGGCCGCGTCGGCGGCAACCTCGTCGAGTAGCCGTTCGACGCGTTCGGGTGTGTGCAGCAGCCCGATCAGAACCCCGTAGGCGTCGAGGAACTGCGTGAAATCCGGGTAGTCGACCAGTGGCGGAACCTCGATCCCGTCCTCTGCGCACCACTGCCGCAGCGTGGACTCCCGCATCGCCGCCTCGAGGTGGACGTGCAGGTGGGCCTTGGGCAGTGCGGCGTAGCGGTCCCGGAGGGAATCGCTCATTCGTCCCCCTTCACCTCGCGCGCGGCGTCGGAGACGTGAAGGCGGGTGATGGGGTCGGTGCCGTCCCACGCCGACACGTTCCTGGCCTGCGGCAGGTCGTCGCGGTGGAACACCGGGTCGTGGCCGGCGGCCTTCTGCTTGAGGTAGTGGTGCAGCAGCGCCACCGAGAGGCCACCGAGCGGGATGATCGCGACGAGGTTGATGGTGGCCATGAAGCCCATGAACAGGTCGGCCAGACCCCACACGAGGTCGACGGAGCCGAACGCGCCGCCGACCACGGCGAGCAGCACGAGCCCGCGGAAGATGTTGATCGAGCGGGGGCTCTCGCGCAGAAAGTTGATGTTGGCCTCGCCGTAGTACGAGTTGCCGAGGATCGAGGAGAAGGCGAGGAAGAAGATCACGACGGAGAGGAACGGGATCCCCCAGTCGCCGACCTGCGTGGCCAGCGCGTTCTGGGTGAGGGAGATGCCCTCCCTCTCGCCGCCGAAGGTGGGGTCGGACAGCAGGATGATGAAGGCGGTCGCCGAGCACACGACGAGGGTGTCGAAGTAGACGCCGAGGGCCTGGACGAGGCCCTGCTTGACGGGGTGGGAGACCGAGGCGGTGGCCGCCGCGTTGGGGACCGAGCCCATGCCGGCCTCGTTGGAGAACAGTCCGCGGCGCATGCCCTGCATGATCGCCGCGCCGATGGTTGCGCCGGCGACCTCCCTGAAGCCGAGCGCCTGACCCACGATGAGGGCGACCATGTCCGGCACTTCGGTGATGTTGATGGCGACGACGACGAGGGCCACCACAACGTAGGCGGCTGCCATGACGGGGACCAGGATCTCGGTGACCGCGGACAGGCGGCGGACGCCTCCGAAGATGACGAGTCCGGTGACCACGGCGAGCACGACGCCGATGATGAGGCTCGAGCCGGTGCCCTCGAGGCTGAACTGGTTGCGGATGGATTCGGAGATGGAGTTCGCCTGCACCGCGTTGAACACGAAGCCGTAGGTGACGGTGATGATCACGGCGAAGGCCACGGCCAGCGGCTTCCAGCCCAGGCCGTCGCGGATGTAGTAGGCCGGGCCTCCTATGTAGGAGTCTTTGCCGCGGACCTTGTAGAGCTGGCCGAGCGTCGACTCGATGAACGCGGTGGCGCCGCCGATGATCGCGATCAGCCACATCCAGAACACCGCTCCCGGGCCGCCGACGGTGATGGCGATGGCGACTCCTGCGACGTTGCCGGTGCCGACTCGGGAGGCCGCCGAGATGGTGAACGCGCGGAATGCCGAGATGCCCTTTCTGCCGGAGTCGATCTCCGAGGGTTTCTCGGTGATCGTGCGCAGCATCTCGGGGAGCATTCTGATCTGCACGATCAGGGTGGTGACGGAGAAGTACAGGCCGGCGAACACCAGGATGGCGATCACGCCGTACCAGTAGATGTCGTTGACGTTCGCGACGAGCTCGGTGATTTGGGCCACGAATTGACACTAACGGATCACCCCGCTGCGACACCCCTTGTCTGATCGGGCTTGTGGGGGACGGCCCATCCGATGTCGGAAAACAGCCGGTGAACTGGGCCCCGGCTATCACGCGGTCGCGCGCGCGGACCACGTAATCTGGCGAGTGTGACTGAGATTGAATCGCGCCGCGGTGGCGAGAGAGTCCTGGAGCCCACGGCCCCGGAGGTCGCCCTGCTCTTCGAGGGCGGTGGCATGCGTGCGGTCCACACGGCGGGCGTTGTGGAGACGCTCATCGAGGCGGAGATCCACGCCGGTCTGGTGGCGGGGATCTCGGCGGGCTCCAGCCATCTGGCCAACTACATGTCGCGGGATGCGGCGCGCGCACGCAAGAGTTTCGTGGAGCTGGCGGCCGATCCCAACTTCGGCAACTGGCGCAGCTTCGCCCGGGGCAAGGGCCTGTTCAACGCCGAGTACATCTACGAGCAGAGCGGCCTGCCGGATCAGGCGTTCCCGTATGACTTCGAGACGTTCGCCGCCAGTGGTTCGGCCGCGCGGATCGGGACGTTCCGCTGCTCGACCGGCGAGACCGTGTTCTGGACCGAGGAGGACACGGCCACGATGGCCGAGCTGATGCGGATGGTGCGCTCGTCCTCGACCATGCCCGTGTGGATGCCGCCGGTGCTGATCGACGGCGAGTACTACGTGGACGGCGCCCTGGGCGACGACGGTGGAATCCCGCTGTCTGCGGCGCGCGACGCCGGTTACGAGAAGTTTCTCGTGGTGCTGACCCAGCCGAAGGGCTTCCGCAAGGTGCCGCCGCGTCGTCTCACGCCTTTCTATCGGTCGTATTTCCGCCGCTTCCCCGCTGTGGGAGAGGCGCTGCTGCGTCGGTGGGCTGTCTACAACGAGACGCTCGACGAGATCGAAGCGCTCGAGGAGGCCGGTCAGGCCGTGGTGTTCCGCCCGGAGCAGGTGAAGATCCGGAGTTACGAGCGCAAGGTCGACCGTCTCGCGGAGGCCTACGAGCTGGGCAGAGAGCAGGCCCTGCGTGAGGTCGACCTGTGGCGGGATTTCTGTGGGCTCTAGCGATCCTCACGATCCGAAGAGCGCCGCGCCTCCGGCGAGTGTGCTCAGGATGTACGCCGGCAGGTAGAGGAGTCCGTCGATCGCCGCAGACCCGGTGGGGTCGGGGGCGATGTCGGCTGAGCCGACCGCGAGTCCGTACCAGAAGTCGGAGAACATGACGTGTCCTTCCTTCGAGGGGGTCCCACCGTGTGTGGGCTGCATCACTGATTCTCGCGGCGGGTCCGGATGCGCGCCACCGGTCGGGGTCCGACGTCCTCCGTGGCCGTTACCGCGGGGTGGCAGTTAGGCTCACCTCGATAGACAGACTGGTCTGTTTTCATCTATGGTCGCGTGCATGACCGACACCGCAGCCGCCCCTCGCCCCGCTCGTCCCGTGCGCGCCCCCAAGCCCAAGGGTCAGTGGAAGATCGACGGCAAGCTCACCCTGAACCACAATGAGGAGTTCAAGGCCGAGGACGACGCGCTCAACGTCAAGCAGCGCATCCTCGACGTGTACTCCAAAGAGGGTTTCGCCTCGATCCCCTCGGACGACCTGTCCGGCCGCTTCCGCTGGATGGGGCTCTACACCCAGCGCAAGCAGGGAATTTCGGGGGCACGTACCTCGAAGCTCGATGCCGATGAGCTGCAGGACGAGTACTTCATGATGCGCGTCCGCATCGACGGCGGAGCACTGACCACCGACCAGCTGCGCGTCATCGCGGGCGTCTCCACAGAGTTCGCCCGCAACACCGCGGACATCTCCGACCGGCAGAACGTCCAGTACCACTGGATCCGGATCGAGGACGTCCCGGAGATCTGGCGGCGCTTCGACGAGGTCGGCCTCACGACCATGGAGGCGTGCGGCGACTGCCCCCGTGTCGTCCTGGGCAGCCCGGTCGCGGGGATCGCGGCCGACGAGATCATCGACCCGACCCCGGCGATCGAGGAGATCAGGGCCAGGTACATCGGCAGCCCCGAGTTCTCGAACCTGCCGCGCAAGTACAAGACGGCGTTCACGGGCCACCCGAGCCTGGACGTGGTCCACGAGATCAACGACATCGCGTTCGTCGGAGTGGTCCACCCCGAGCTCGGTGCCGGCTACGACCTCTGGGTCGGCGGCGGCCTGTCCACCAACCCGCATCTCGCCCAGCGTCTCGGCGCCTTCGTCCGGCCCGAGGAGGCTGTCGAGGTGTGGCACGGCGTCACGAGCGTCTTCCGTGACTACGGCTACCGTGCCCAGCGCACCCGCAACCGCCTGAAGTTCCTCATCAAGGACTGGGGCGTGGAGAAGTTCCGCCAGGTCCTGCAGGACGAGTACCTGGGGCGCGAGCTCGCCGACGGCCCGGCGCCCGCCAAGGCCACGGCCCCCGGCGATCACATCGGCGTGTTCGAGCAGAAGGACGGCCGCTTCTACGTGGGCGCCACCACGACCGTCGGTCGGGCCGGCGGCGACGTGCTCGCCAAGGTCGCCGACCTCGCCGAGGAGGCCGGGTCCGAGCGCATCCGCTTCACTCCGCACCAGGGTGTCGTGATCCTGGACGTCGCCGAGGACAAGGTGGAGGCCCTGATCGAGGGACTCGCCGCGGTGAACCTGCACGCCCGTCCCAGCTCGTTCCGTCGCTGGACCATGGCCTGCACCGGTATCGAATACTGCAAGCTCGCCTTCGTGGACACCAAGGACTCGGCGACCGCGCTGGTCGCGGAGCTCGAGAAGCGCTTCGCCGATGACGCTCCGCTGGAGACTCCGCTGTCGATCCACCTCAACGGCTGCCCCAACAGCTGCGCCCGAATCCAGACCGCCGACATCGGTCTGAAGGGCCAGCTGCTCGACGGCGACACCCCCGGCTTCCAGGTCCACCTCGGTGGCGGCCTGTCGGCGAGCCACCGCGAGGAGGGCGGCCTCGGCCGCACCGTCCGCGGGCTTCGGGTGAAGACCACGGACCTGGCCGACTACGTCGAGCGCG
>CAMNYG010000148.1 GCA_946570335.1 uncultured Dietzia sp.
GTTCCGACTGCCGGACATCGGACACGAGCACGCCGAACAGGTGTGGGCCACCGCCGGTGACGTGTGGCGGCATCTCGCCGTAGACGACCACTGAAGGCCGGGCCGAGCAGCGCGCCGACGCGGTGGGGCCCATCCGTGTCGACCCGGCTGGCCGGGACGGCGGTGGCGTCCGGATCAGTCGAGGTCGACGGGCCGCACGTCCGTGGCGGGATCGAGCTTGCGCACCAGACTCGGAGCGAGATCTGCGAGATCGAACTCGGCCAGGAGTCGGCGCGCCTCGTCGTCGTCGACCCCGGCGAGCACCCGCCCGATCGTGACCCCGTGCGTGGGGACGGTGGCCACCCGGATCTCCTCGCCCGCCTGCACCGGGCCCGCGGTGAGGACGCGCGCGTACGCCCCGGGCCGGCCTCCCTCGGTGAAGCGACGCACCCACTTCGGCTTGCCGGTGCGGTGGGCGAAGGTCTGGCACGGGATGCGTGGCGTGGTGATCTGCAGTCTCAGCCCGCCACTGCCGACCTCCAGCTCCGTGCCGATCTGTAGCTGCGAGGTGTCGATGCCGGTGACGCGCAGGTTCTCGCCGAAGAACCCGATCGGGATGGGGCCGCCGAACTCGGGTTCCCACTGCTCGACGTCGGAGTCCGAGAGCAGGTAGACGGCCTTCCACGGGCCGCCGTGATGCTCGCGGTCGGCCTGGATGTCGCCGTGCAGGCCGAGCGACCGAACGGCGACCGGGCCCTCGACCGGGCGCTTGTCGATCGCCGAGACCCCCACACGTCCGGGCACGGTGATCAGTTGGTCGACCACGCACACGGCGCGGATCGTGAACGCATCGGCAGCCACGGGACCGGAAGGTTCGTCGTGGTCCACGGCCATCACTGCCCGAATCTCCGGTTGCGGGCCCCGTAGTCGCGCAGGGCACGCAGGAAGTCGACGCGCCGGAACGCCGGCCAGTAGGCCTCGGTGAACCAGATCTCGGAGTAGGCGCTCTGCCACAGCAGGAAGCCGGACAGGCGCTGCTCGCCGGAGGTACGGATGACCAGGTCCGGGTCGGGCTGCCCGGAGGTGTAGAGGTGCTCGCCGATCGCCTCGACGGTCATGCCGTCGACCAGCTCCTGGCCGGTACGCCCCTCGGCGATGAGCTGGGCGACCAGCTCACGGGCGGCGTCGGCGATCTCGTGGCGCCCGCCGTACCCGATCGCCACGTTGACCTTGCAGCCCGGCCGGCCGATGCTCGCCTTCTCCGCAGCGCGAAGCCGCTCCGCGATCGTGTCCGGCAGCACCTCGAGTCGTCCGACGATCCGCACCTCCCAGTTGCGGTCGGGACCCGTGATCTCGTCCACCACGTCGGCGATCACCTGCAGGAGCTCCTCGAGCTCGGCCGCATCTCGGCTGAGGTTCTCGGTGCTGAGCAGGTAGATCGTGACCAGGTCGATCCCGAGCTCGTCGCACCAACCGAGCAGCTCGGCGATCTTCGTGGCCCCCGCGCGATAGCCGTGGCTGACGTCGGTGAATCCGGCCTCGCGGGCCCACCTCCGGTTGCCGTCGGCCATCACGGCGATGTGGCGGGGCAGCCTCGACTCGTCCAACGAGGCACGCAGTCGCGCTTCGTAGAACGAGTACAGGGGCGAGGAGGCGTCCACGCGGGAAAGAGTACCGCGCGACGTCCCCTCCCCCGAGGTCCGCCTCAGCCATCGTGGAATCATCCGCGTCGACCCCTGCGGACGGCGTCGGCGAGCGCGCGCATGCTGTCCACGGTGGTCTCCCAACCGATGCACGCGTCGGTGACGGACTGGCCGTACACGAGCTCGTCGGACTCGACGGACTGAGCTCCGGCCTCGATGAAGCTCTCCACCATGACTCCGGAGATCCCCTGCTCGCCGCCGGCGATCCGCTCGGCGAGCTCACCCACGACCTCGGCCTGCCGCACGTGTGACTTTCCGGAGTTCGCGTGGCTGGCGTCGACCATCACCAGGCCGGGCAGGCCGACCTTCGCGACCGAGGCGACGGCCGAGGCCACGGACTCGGCGTCATGGTTCGGGCCGCCGGTGCCGCCGCGCAGGATCACGTGACAGTCGGTGTTGCCGGCGGTCTCCACCACGGAGGCACGGCCCTCGGCGTCGGTGCCGAAGAACACATGTCCCGACGACGACGACCGGCAGCCGTCCACCGCGACCTGGACTGCACCGTCGGTCCCGTTCTTGAAGCCCACCGGCATGGACAGCCCCGACACGAGCTGGCGGTGCACCTGGCTCTCCGTGGTGCGGGCGCCGATCGCGCCCCAGGAGACGGCGTCGGCGATGTACTGGGGGCTCGTCGGCTCGAGGAACTCGGTCCCGACGGGAAGCCCCAGGTCGAGGACGTCCAGCAGCAGCTTGCGGGCCGTGCGCAGCCCGCGCGGAATGTCGTAGCTCCCGTCCAGCGCGGGGTCGTTGATGAGCCCCTTCCAGCCGATCGTGGTGCGCGGCTTCTCGAAATAGACGCGCATGACGATCAGCAGGTCCTCGGCGAGCTCCTCGGAGAGCGTCGCCAGGCGGGCGGCGTAGTCGAGCGCCGCCTCGGTGTCGTGGACCGAGCACGGCCCCACCACCACGAGCAGTCGGTCATCCCTGCCCGCCAGCACATCGGCCACCGCGCTGCGACTGCGATCGACGAGCGCCTCGCGGGCCTCTCCCAGCGGCAGTTCACCGAGGATCTCGGCGGGGGTCGGCAGTGGCGAGTACGACAGGACCCGACGGTCGGCGGTCTGGGTGGGATTCTCGGCGGTGATGGTCACGGCGGTGCGCTCCTGGTGGTGATGGTGGCGGGCCGGGTGCCGTGATCTGTTGGTGCCCTTGTCGACACCCGGGCCGCCTGAGTTCAAATGGCGGGAGGCGGCGACCATGGTGGCCACCGCCTCTGGGCTCCGGGTGTCGACGCCCCGCTCTAGAGGACGCGTGCGCTCGCGGCGCGGGCTCCACCCGGAGCCCACATAAAGCGCCAATATGCGCGAGCGTTCGACATGACGGACAGCATAACAGAACGCGACCGACGCCCCACCGTCCGCCTCGGCACACGAGACCCCCGGCACGCGAGACCCCCCGGCACGCGAGACGTAGTTCACGGCGGTCACTCCGGGTTACCGTATACCGGCCGTGGGGACCCCCACGGGACCAACGACCCTCAGGAGGACACGTGACTCAGGGCGATCCGAGCGCATCGGGAGGCCAACACTGGCACGGTGACCCGAACCCGTGGGGCCACAACCCGCAGAACCAGGGATATGGGGCGTATCCGGACCAGCCGATGCCGGCCAACAGGGTCGAGGCGAAGGGGTTCTTCGCCGCACTGTTCGATTTCAGCTTCCAGAGTTTCATCACCGTCGCCTTCGCCAAGGTCATCTACGCGATCCTCTTGGCGGTGGCGATCGGATCCTGGCTGCTGCCCGCCTTCAGCATGATGTCGGAGTCCATGGGCCTCGGGATGACGTTCCTGCTCCTGGGCTGGATCCCCGGCTTCGTCCTCGTGATCATCTACCGCATCGCACTCGAGGTGACGGTCTCGATGGTGCGGACCTCACAGAACACCGCCGCCACCCGCGAGGAGATCGAACTGCTGCGCCGGGATCTGCGCGGCCGCGCCTGAACAGATCCGCCTGCGTCCGAACGACCCGCTCGTCGGGGCCGACAACGGCCACCGACGGGCGGGTCGTTCCGTCGGGGGAATGGATCGCACCGCCCTTTTGTTTGACGTGTCAGCAAGTTAGTGTGGGGCACCCCCACGTGAAGCGAACAAGAACAGTCACGACAGACAAACGAGAGGCCAGCACCATGCAGTTCGGAATCTTCAGCATCGCCGACATCACGCCCGACCCGGTCACCGGCGCCATCCCCACCGAGCACGAACGACTGCAGTCGATCATCGAATACGCGGTACAAGCCGAGCAGGTGGGCCTGGACGTCTTCGCCCTGGGCGAGCACCACAACCCGCCTTTCGTCACATCCTCCCCCACCACCACACTCGGTTACGTGGCCGGCAAGACCTCCGAGATCATCCTGTCGACGGCCACCACGTTGATCACCACCAACGACCCGGTGAAGATCGCCGAGGACTACGCCATGCTCCAGCACCTGGCCGGAGGCCGGGTCGACCTGACCATGGGCCGCGGCAACACCGGTCCGGTGTACCCGTGGTTCGGCCAGGACATCCGCCAGGGGCTGCCGCTGGCGATCGAGAACTACGAACTGCTCCACCGCCTGTGGCACGAGGACGTCGTGGACTGGGACGGCACGTTCCGCACGCCGCTCCAGCAGTTCACCTCGACCCCGCGCCCGCTCGACGGCGTCGCCCCGTTCGTGTGGCACGGCTCGATCCGCTCCCCGCAGATCGCTGAGCAGGCCGCCTTCTACGGCGACGGGTTCTTCCACAACAACATCTTCTGGCCCATCAGCCACACCAAGCAGATGGTCGAGCTGTACCGCCGCCGCTACGAGCACTACGGCCACGGCTCGGCGGACCAGGCGATCGTCGGTCTGGGCGGACAGTTCTTCGCACGCGCCAACAGCCAGGACGCGATCAACGAGTTCCGCCCCTACTTCGACAACGCCCCCGTCTACGGCCACGGCCCGTCGATGGAGGACTTCACCGCGCAGACCCCGCTCACGGTGGGCTCGCCGCAGCAGGTGATCGACCGCTACATGACGATGCGCGAGCACGTGGGCGACTACCAGCGCCAGATGTTCCTCGTCGACCACGCCGGCCTGCCGCGGAAGACGGTCCTCGAGCAGATCGAGATCCTGGGCACGGAGATCGTGCCCGTCCTGCGCCGTGAGCTCGACGCCCTGCGCCCAGCCCATGTGCCGTCCGGCCCCACCCACGCCGCCCGGG
>CAMNYG010000149.1 GCA_946570335.1 uncultured Dietzia sp.
CGACGACTGCGGCGTGACCGGCGGCTGCGGCTCGTGCGCCCTGCAGGGCATGTGCGAGTCCGAGACCGCCGACCACTGACGCCGACCCCGCGCCCCGAGGCAGATCCGCTCCCGACCCTGCACCTAGGGACATATCCGCTCCCGTCCCCGCACCCCGAGGCAGATCCGCTCCCGTCCCTGCACTCCCGCACGCGCTTCGGCGGGGGCGCGTGTTCACGGCGAGGAGCGGATTTCCGGCACTGACCGACACCTCCCGCCGGAGACCTCGAGCTCGAGCCCCCGCCCGCCGTAGGATCTGGCGCATGAGCGCAGCGTTCTCGATCACCCGCACGGCCGTCCTCGACGCCCCTGCCCCGGCGGTGTTCACCCAGCTCGAGGACTTCCGGCACTGGCGGAACTGGTCCGTCTGGGAACAGATCGACCCGGACATGCAGCGCAGCTTCACCGGTGCCGAACGCGGCGTGGGCGCGCACTACGCGTGGTCGGGCAACGCCAAGGCCGGCGCCGGGTCCATGGAGATCATCGACGCGTCCGCAGGCCGGCAGGTGGTGATCGACCTGCGGTTCCTCAAGCCGTTCAGGGCCACCAACCCCACAGTCATCACGCTCGAGCCGCTTCAGGGCGGCCGCACCGAGGTCACCTGGCGGATGACCGGGCAGCGCGGCGCGCTGATGCGGGCGCTGTCGCGCGTGGTGAAGATGGACGACGCGCTGGCACACCAGATCGACGAGACCCTCGCGGCGCTGGGGCGAGAGTCCGCCGCGAACCGTTAGCTCGTCAGGTCAGCACCTTGACCAGCACCGCCGCGAGCCCGCACCCGGCCAGCACGACGACCATCACGACCAGCCCCACGTTGTAGAGCGCCTGCGTCTGCTGGATCTCGCCGCCGCGGACGAACCTGCCCACGCGCCGCTCATGACCGCGCTGAACTCTGAGCAACGCGAACAGCGGCACCACCGTGAGCAGGGAGAACACGGCTGCCCACAGCCAGGAGAGCTCCCCCACCAGCTTGGCCACGAGGATGATGTTCACACCCACTACGGCCCACGTCCGCGCCCAGGACAGGCTGGTCCGCTCGGACTGCAGGCCCGCGTCCGGCGGGATCGCGGACGGCTGCACGCCTATCCGGCGCGGGCGGGGGACGGTCATGCGAACGTGCCGCTGAGTATCGCGACGATCAGGACCACGGCGCCGATCGAGATGCCCAGCACCAGCAGGATCGACGCCTGCGGCATGGGAAGCGGCTGCTTGTGGCGCATGGCGAACTCGATGCGGATCCACCGGCGGAACGCCACGATCGCCAACACCGCCGCGAGTACCAGGAGGATGCAGGCGACCGGGGTCCGGATGATCTCCGGGATCTCCTCACCGGCGAACGCCTCCAGCGCCACCGCGCCGGCCGTCAGTCCCAGGCTCGTGCGGATCCAGGCCAGGAACGTGCGCTCGTTGGCGAGCGTGAACCGCGGGTCCGGCTCCTGACCGTCCCTGAGAATCCTGGGCCGCCACCCCGACCCGCCGTTGTCCGTCATGTGTTCGAGCCTATCCGGCAGGCGGTGTGACCGGAGTGGTGCGAGAGCCGGGACGGCGGGGTGGTGCAATGGGCCCCATGGAACTTCTGCGTCGTCTGCGGATCGAACCGTTCATCCTGGCGATCCTCGCCGCGGTGATCGTGGCCGCCTTCCTCCCCGCCACGGGCGCCGCCGCGGACACGCTGGGCTGGATCACGACGATCGGCATCGCCGTGTTGTTCTTCCTCTACGGCGCCCGGCTCGAGCCGCGCGAGTTGCGGGCGGGCCTGCGGCACTGGCGGCTGCACTCGGTGGTGCTCGGCGCGACGTTCCTGGTGTTCCCGCTGTTGGGTCTGCTCGGGCAGTGGATGCTGTCCCCGGTGCTGGGCGCGTCACTGGCGGCGGGGTTCTTGTTCCTGACGCTCGTGCCGTCGACGGTGCAGTCGTCGATCACGTTCGTGGCGATCGCGCGGGGGCACGTGAGCGCGGCGGTGGTGTCGGCGTCGGTGTCCAACCTGTTGGGCGTGTTCATCACGCCGCTGCTGGTGTTCGCCCTCATGACGCCGGACGGGTCGGTGACCATCACGTGGGATTCGGTGGGAAAGATCGCGCTGCAGCTCCTGCTGCCGTTCATCCTCGGCCAGGTCTTCCGCGACCGGATCCTGCCGTTCACCTCCAGGATCAAGCGGTTGGCCCTGTTCGACAAGACGGTGATCGTCCTGGTGGTCTACGCGGCGTTCTCCGAGGGCGTGGCCGAGGGGATCTGGACCATGATCGGCGTGCCGCAGCTGGCCGTGTTGGTGGTGGCGTGCTGTGTGCTGCTGGCGGTCGTGCTGGGGTTGACCGAGTTGGCCTCCCGCGCGCTGGGATTCGACGAGCGCGACAAGCGCGTGGTCCAGTTCTGTGGCTCCAAGAAGTCTCTGGCCACGGGTCTGCCGATGGCGGCGGTGCTGTTCGTGGGACAGCCGCTGGGCCTGTTGGTGCTGCCGCTGATGATGTTCCACCAGATCCAGTTGATCGTGTGCGCGTGGCTGGCGGGTCGTTACGGTCGCGCTGAGGAGACGCCGGCAGCCGCCTGAGCACCGCGAGCGGGCCGGGCGGTCGTTCCGGTGAGGGCGCCGAGGCCCGCCGCCCGCCGGCGATGCTCCAGCAGAACGTACAGCAGGACCCCACCCGGATGATGAAGGCCGCATTGCCGAGGTGGTCGCACAGTGGCCCGAGCCAGGTGGTCGAGTCCTGTAGAGAGCGTCTTACCAGGTGAACCCGTCGATTCTGCGTTCGCCTCGCATTGTTGTACGTTTGTACGCGTACGTTTGTACAGCAATTACGAGGAGGCCACGTGAGCAAGCCCGGACGTACTCGCGATCCCGAGCAGCGGATCCGAGACATCGGTCGCGCGGCGGCCGAGTTGATCGTCGAGGCCGGTGTCGACGCCCTGACCCACCGCGCGGTCGCCGCGCGGGCCGGGGTCGCCGTCGGTACGACCACGCGGTACTTCTCGACGATCGACGACCTCCGCCGGCACGCGCTCGAGTACCTCGCCGCCGAGGTGGAGGACGATCTGGAGGAGATCCGGCGCGAGCTCGTCGACGCCGCCGACCCGGCCTCCTACCTGGCCTCCGCCGCGGCCGAGGGCTTCCAGGACCGGAGCACGGTCCTCGCCGAGTGCTCGTTGGCGTACGCGGGCCTGTTCGAGGAGGACCTGCGCGAACTGAGCCTGAGCTGGTTCACCGGCCTGACCGACATCCTGACCCCCTACTTCGGCAGGGCCTCCTCGGAGGTACTGACCATGTGCCTGGACGGGGCCGGGATCTACACCGCGCTCACCGGCAGCCCGCCCACCAGCACCCGGCTCGAGGCCGTCATCCGCGCGATCTCGACCATCCCCGACGACAACCTGACGGACATCGACCTCACAGACGAGGACCCGACCGCATGAGCAACACCGCCACCCCCGTCCGCAACGAGCTGCGTGCCGATCCGCACATCGTGGGCTCCTACGACCCCGCTCGTCGGTGGCTCGCACTGTTCACCCTGTCGTTCTCCCTGCTCGCCATCACCACGGACATGACGATCCTCAACGTGGCGATCCCGCAGATGGCCGCGGATCTACAGCCCAGCGCCGCGCAACAGCTGTGGATCATCGATGTGTACTCGCTGGTCATGGCCGGTCTGCTCATCTCCATGTCGTCGATCGCCGACCGCTGGGGCCGCAAGCGAATACTCATGCTGGGCTACGTCCTCATCGCGCTGGCCTCTGCGCTGGTGCTCGTCGCCCACTCCCCCGGTTTCGTGATCGCGCTGCGCATCCTGCTCGGCATCGGCGCGGCGATGGTCATGCCGTCCACCCTGTCGTTGCTGCGCGTGACCTTCACGGACACCCGCGAGCGCGCGACCGCCCTGGCGGTGTGGGCCGCGATCGCCGGCATCGGTGCGGCCGTCGGCCCGCTGCTCGGCGGCTTCCTCCTCGAGCGTTTCCACTGGCAGGCCGCGTTTCTCGTGAGCGTGCCGATGGTGACTATCGGTTTTACCAGCGCCATATTCACCGTGCCCGAGTCCCGCGTTCCCGAACCCGGACCGTGGGACCCCTTCGGCGCCGCCCTGACGCTGGTCGGGATGTCCACCACGATCTGGGCCATCAAGAAGTTCAGCGAGGAATCCTCGTTGGCCTACCTCCCCGCCTGGATCGCCTTCGCCGTGGGAGCCTGGGCGTTGGCCTGGTTCGTCCGACGGTGCCTGCGGTCAGACGCTCCCCTGCTGGACGTGACGATGTTCCGTCACCGCATCTTCTCCGCGGGCGTTCTGGCCGCGCTCATCGCGAGCTTCTCCATGTCGGCCGGACTGTTGCTGCTCGCGCAGTGGCTGCAGCTGGTCAACGGAGCGAGCGCATTCGAGTCCGGCCTGCAGCTCATGCCCCTGGCGCTGGCCGCCGCCGTCACTTCCCTGCTCGCGCCCGTCGTCTCCGAGCGCATCGGCATGCGGGCGACGATTTTCTGGGCTCTGTTCGTCGCCGGTGCGGGAATGCTCTTCCTCGGAATCCGGGGAGAGAATCTCGACCTGACCTCGGTGTTCATCGCACTCGCGCTGATCGGGGCCGGCATCGGCGCACTGGCGTTGGCGTCCTCGATGATCATGGGCGGAGTGCCCCGCTCCAAGGCCGGCAACGCCGCCGCCATGGAAGACACCTCGTATGAGTTCGGTGCCGTACTGGGGATCGCGATCCTGGGTTCGCTGGCGTCGTTCCTCTATCGGAGGGAGCTCGGAACCCCGGCCGAGGCGCTGGCGCTGGGTCCGGCAGCCACCGAAGCCGCCCGCGACTCGCTCGGTGGGGCCGTCGCGGTGGCCGAGGCCG
>CAMNYG010000150.1 GCA_946570335.1 uncultured Dietzia sp.
CGGGGCACCGGCTCCTTCGGGGGCGCGGCGGTGGCCGCCCCTCCCGCCTGGGTGAACGCAAAGCCGGTGCTCGCTTGATAGTTGCCGGAGCGTTCCTGTTGGGTGAGCTCCCTGTGCTCCTCGGGCTTGCTCAGACTGATCTGCCGCTTCTTGCGCAGCTGCAATCCCACGACGAGCGCGATGACTGCGAGCAGCAGCACTACGGCGACGGCCACGATGATCCAGGTGGTGGTGTTCACGGTGCCCAGTATGGCTGAACGCCCCCGCCGCCATCTCGGTCCCGGGGGCACTGACCCGGCCTAGACTCACTCTCGTCGCCGTGAAGGAGGTGCCCGGCCGTGGCCGACCGCGTTGCCCCGACGTCCCCCGCCGATCACCGCTCGGGTCCCAGGCCGCGCCGAGCCCCGGTTCGCCGGGCACCCGTATTGCCGACGTGGGCCGCGAAAGCGACCATGGCGGTGACCGGCCTGGTGCTCACCGCGTTCGTCGTGGTGCACATGATCGGCAACCTCAAGGTGTTCAGCGGCGCCGCCCACTTCGACGACTACGCGGCGTGGCTACGTACTCTGCTCGGTCCCCTGATCCCGCCCGAGGGCGTCCTCTGGGCACTTCGGGTGGTTCTGGCGATTTGTCTGGTGGCACACGTGGGGTGCGCCGTTGTACTGGTGCGTCGGTCCAGGACGTCCGCGGGGCCGCACCGTCGCCGCACCAGGCCCGGGGTGAAGTCGTTCGGCGCCCGGTCGATGCTCGTCACCGGAGTGGTCCTGCTGCTGTTCGTCGTGTTCCACGTCCTCGACATGACCATCGGCGCCGTGCCGGCGGCGCCGCGGTCCTTCGTGCCGGGTTCGCCTCACGCCAATCTCGTGGCCAGCTTCTCGCGGCCGTGGGTCGCCACGTTCTACTGCATCACCATGCTGCTGCTGGCCGTACACATCGCGCACGGTGTCCGGACCGCCGCAGGGGACCTCGGGGTCACCGGTCTGCGCAGTCGGGCCGGGTTCGCGGTGGTGGGTGGCGTCGCGGCCGTCGCGGTCCTCGTCGGTAACGCCGCGATCCCGCTGGCCGTGCAGGCGGGATGGATCTCATGACGTTCACACCGCCTCCGGTGACGGTTCCCGGAGCGACCGCCGGCCGGACCCTCTCCGGCGGTGTACCCGAGGGCGATCCGGCCACCGCCTGGGAGCGGCACCGCGACTCCTACCGGTTGGTCGCCCCGGGAAATCGTCGCCACTTCCACGTGATCGTGGTGGGTACCGGACTGGCCGGCTCCGGCGCGGCCGCGGCGCTGGCCGAACTCGGATTCCGGGTCACCGTCTTCACCTATCATGACGCCCCGCGTCGAGCGCACTCCGTGGCGGCACAGGGAGGAATCAACGCAGCCCGTGCGCGCCGGGTGGACGGCGACTCCGTCGCCCGCTTCGTGGCTGACACCGTGAAGGGAGGAGATTTCCGCGGGCGCGAGGCGGAGGCCTTCCGGCTCGGTGAGGAATCGGTCCGGGTGATCGACCATTTCTCGGCCATCGCCACCCCGTTCGCCCGCGAGTACGGCGGGGTGCTGTCCACCCGGTCCTTCGGCGGCGTCCAGGTCTCGCGCACGTATTACTCGCGTGGCCAGACCGGCCAGCAGTTGCAGATCGCCGGTTCGCAGGCCCTCTTGCGTCAGGTCGCCACGGGCCGCGTGACACTGCACACCCGCCACGAGATGCTCGACCTCGTCGTCGACGACTCTGGTTGTCACGGTGTGGTGGTCCGTGACCTGGTCACCGGCGCGATCCGCGCCGAGACCGGCCACGCGGTGGTACTGGCCACGGGCGGCTACGGCACGGTGTTCCACGACTCGACCCTGGCGGTCAACTCCAATGCCTCGGCGGTCTGGCGCGCGCACCAACGTGGCGCACTGTTCGCATCGCCGTCCTTCGTCCAGTTCCATCCGACCGCGCTGCCCAAAGATGCGGACTGGCAGGCCAAGACCATCCTCATGAGCGAATCGCTCCGCAACGACGGTCGCGTGTGGGTCCCCCTGCACACCGAGGACCCTCGCGCCCCCGCCGCCATTCCCGACGCCGAGCGGGACTTCTTCCTCGAACGCCGCTATCCCGCGTTCGGCAACCTGGTCCCCCGCGACGTCGCCTCGCGGGCGATCACCGCCGAGATCAGGGCGGGACGGGGCGTGGGACCCCGCCGCAACTCCGTCTACCTCGATTTCCGCGATGCACTGGCCCGCGTCGGCCGCGACACGATCACCCAGCGTTACGGCAACCTGTTCGACATGTACTCCCGGGCCACCGGTGAGGACCCGTACACGGTGCCGATGCGGATCGCGCCGACCTGCCACTTCACCATGGGCGGCCTGTGGAGCGACTACGACCTGCAGACCTCGATCCCGGGATTGTTCGTGGGGGGCGAGTGCGCCGGGAATTACCACGGGGCCAACCGGCTCGGCGCCAACTCACTGCTCAGCGCCAGCGTCGACGGTTGGTTCACCCTGCCGTACTCCGTGCCCGCGTACCTGGCGGACCGTCTCGGGCGGGAGGAGCCACCCGCCGACGACGACGAGGTGGTCGCGACGGCCGTGAATCGTGCCCGGGAGCGCGTCCGGGCGCTGATCTCGGTCGGTGGCTCGACGGGCCCGGAGCACTTCCACCGCGAACTCGGCCAGATCCTCTACACCGGCTGTGGTGTCACCCGGACCGCCGAGGGACTCACCGAAGCGATCGATCGTATCCGGGATCTGCGGTCGCGCTTCTGGGCCGATCTGCGCGTGACGGGCACCGACGCACAGCTCAACCAGGTACTCGAGCTCTCAGGGCGCGTGGCCGACTTCCTCGAGCTCGCCGAGCTGATGTGCGTCGACGCGCTGGACCGCGACGAATCGTGTGGGGCCCACTTCCGTAACGAGCACCAGACCCCCGCCGGCGAGGCGCTGCGCAACGACGCCACCTGGTGCTTCACCTCTGCCTGGGAATCCGACGGCGACGACCGGGGCGGACCCCGCAGCTTCATCCGACACGCCGAGCCGCTGACCTTCGAGGCGGTCGGGCTCACCACGAGGGATTACCGATGACAGTGGACACCATGAGGCTCACTCTGCGCATCTGGCGCCAGACCGGCCCGCACGACACCGGAGGATACGAGGAACACCGCGTCGATGACGCCCGGCGGGAGATGAGCGTGCTCGACCTCCTCGACCTTCTCAACCGCCGGTTGGTCGACGCGGGTGTGGAGCCGGTGGCGTTCGACTCCGACTGTCGTGAGGGCATCTGTGGAGCGTGCGGGGTGACAGTTGACGGCCACCCACACGGGCCGGCCGAGAACACACCCTCCTGCCACCAGCGGCTGACCTCGTTCTCCGACGGCGACACCGTGCGCATCGAACCACTCCGGGCCGAGTCATTCCCCGTGATCCGCGATCTGGTGGTGGATCGCTCGGCACTCGATCAGGTACTCGAGGCGGGCGCGTATGTCGGCATACCGGCCGGCAGTGCGCCCGACGCCGACGCGACGCTGCAGGGACATGACGCCGCCGAATCCGCACTGGATCTCGCCGCCTGCACCGGGTGTGGGGCCTGCGTCGCGGCCTGCCCCAACGGGTCTGCGAGCCTGTTCGTCGGTGCCAAACTCGGACACCTGGCGCTCATGCCGGTGGCCGAAGCCGAGCGGACCTCGCGGGCACGGGACATGGTCCGCCAGACCGACCGCGATTTCGGTCCCTGTTCGCTCTACGGGGAATGTGCTCGGGTGTGTCCCGCAGGAGTCCCGCTGCGAGCGACAGGCATGGTCAACAGGGAACGACTGCGCGCGGTGTTCCGCCGCTGACGCATCGTCATCGCATCCGCTGCGAGATGACCTTCGAGATGCCGTCGCCCTGCATCGACACGCCGTAGAGGACGTCGGCGACGTCCATGGTCGGCTTCTGGTGGGTGATGACGATGAGCTGACTGGTCTGACGCAGTTGTTCGAACAGGCCGATCAGGCGACGCAGGTTGGTGTCGTCGAGTGCCGCCTCCACCTCGTCCATCACGTAGAACGGACTGGGCCTGGCCTTGAAGATCGCGACGAGCATCGCCACCGCCGTGAGAGATTTCTCGCCGCCGGACAACAGGGACAGCCGCTTGACCTTCTTGCCTGGCGGCCGTGCCTCGACCTCGATCCCCGTCGTGAGCATGTCCTCGGGCTCGGTGAGGACCAATCGGCCCTCGCCGCCGGGAAAGAGTACCGAGAACACCTCGCGGAACTCGCGCTCGACATCCACCCAGGCCTCGGTGAAGATCTGCTCGATGCGCTGGTCGACCTCGTCGATCACCCCCTCCAGGTCCGCACGGGCCTTCTTGACGTCGTCCAGCTGGGTCGACAGGAACGCGTACCGCTCCTCGAGCGCCGCGAACTCCTCCAGCGCCAACGGGTTGACCTTGCCCAGGGTCGCCAGGTCCTTCTCCGCCCGCTTGAGCCTGCGCTCCTGCTCCGCGCGGACGAACGGCATCGGGGGCGGCGGGCTCACGTCCTCGCCCCGTTCGCGCGCGGCCTCGTACTCCTGGAGCTCCAGCGCGGAGGGGGGCAGATCCACATCGGGCCCGTAGTCGCTGACCAGTGCCTCGGGTTCGATTCCGTGTCGTTCCAACACCGAGGCCTCCAGCTCCGAGACCTTGACCTCGAGCTGCGCACGGATGACCTCGTCGCGGTGTGCGGCATCCCCGAGCCGGTTCACCTCGGATTCGGCCGCGGACAGTTCGCTGCGCAGTGCCGCCAGCCCGGAGGACGCCTCGGAGCGGGCCCTGGCGAGCCGGTCGCGCTGCGCCCCGGCCATGGCGATCAGTTCGTCGAGGCGGGTCAACAGCCGCTCGCTGAGTTCGT
>CAMNYG010000151.1 GCA_946570335.1 uncultured Dietzia sp.
CGGGCGCGGACGGCCGAGGGTCTCGGGGTCGACCCCCGGGCCGGAGGCGGCGAGAAGGTGCAGATGGGCCAGTTCCTGCAGCGGCGACCTGGTCCAGACCGACACCGCCCTGTCGAGAGACTCCCCGGTGAGCTCACCGGCGACCCGGAGAGCGCTCGCCAGCGTCTCGTCCGGCTCGGAGTCGGCATCAAGGCGTACCGAGGCCCCCTCTACGCCAGCCGAGGCCCGGGCCCCACGCAGTACCGACTCGGCTGCGGTGGTGGGCCATCCGCGCCGATTGGCGGGGTGACGATGCACCGCGGCGAGTGCCTCACGGGCTGCTTCTGCGGCCTCCGCCACCCCGGGCAGGGCCAACAGCGGGGCGAGCGGATCGACGGCTGGAGAGTTCACGGATTCGAGGCTACCGACCCGTCACCACCCACGACGTGGGGGTCTCAGCCCGACCGAAAAGCACGACACAGGTGTTTATCAGCCACGTCAACTGCAGTCCGCCTGGTGTAATCACCGCACAGACGTCGGCCTCGCCGCGGGCCGGTACCCCCATCCCCGACCCACGGAGGCCCCGTGAATCTCAAGGAACAGCTCGACACCCTGCTCGACGCGACCGCCTTCGACTCCACCGGGACCAAGGTCGGCGCGGTGCGCCAGGTCTATGTGGACGATGCAAGCGGCAAGCTCACCTTCGCGACCGTCTCGACCGGGATCTTCTCCGCCGACGCGATCGTCCCACTACACGGTGCCCGCCTCCTCGACGACGAACTGCACGTCGACCACACCCGTGCCGTCATCCGGGACTCACCGCGCCCCGAGAACACCGAGGACGCGCTCACACCCGAACAGGAGGTCACGCTCCTCGAGCACTACGGCCTCGAGGCACCGGCCCGGGACCGCGGCGCTGCCGAGTCCAAGCCGAGGCCAGAGCCCAAGCCGGCGTCGGAGTCCAAGCCGAAGCCCGAGTCCAAGCAGGCGCCCGAGTCCAAGCCGAGGCCAGAGCCCAAGCCGAAGCCCGAGTCCAAGCAGGCGCCCGAGCCCAAGCAGGCGTCGGGGGCCGACGAAACGACCAGCGCGAGCGTCAAGACCTCCAAGACCACGAGCGAGTCCGACAGCCGCACCACCGAAAAGGACAAGCGCTCCGCCGACGAGAAGGGTGTCGACGAGGCGGCAGGAGAAGACGGCAAGGTCGTCAAGGGCGTCAAGGGCGTCAAGGGCGGCACGGGCGAGACCGCCGCCAAGGCTGACTCCCCCGACCCCGACTCCGCCCAGAAGACCGGCACCCGGAAGACCGCCGCGCCCGCCGCGACGGCCGGGGAGAAGTCAGAGGGGAAGGCGACCGACGGCAAGAAGCCCGACGGGAGGGCGACCGACGTGGAGAAGTCCGACGAGAAATAGCAGACGACGACGAGCTCGGCCTCCCCCGACACTCCCCCGGCCGGGCCGAACCGCACGAGGTCCGACCGTCCCGGTTCCGCAGGGCCCGACGCGTCCACGACCTCGGAAAACGGCGGAGACTTCCCCTCACGGCAGCGCGACTGACCCACGAGGTCGGGCACCCCCGCGCTTCCCCCCCGACGGGTGTGTTCCCGAACACGGTGCCGGGCATGTGATTACGCTCACACCCATCGGTCCGGTCGCAACCGCCGTGTCGAATCCGGCCGCCGTGAACCCCGTCCCCGAGAGAGAGTCGCTCATGACCGCTCACCCCCAGAACGAGATCTTCGCCCCTGATCCCGCGTTCGCCGAGCAGGCCAACGCCGGTCCCGACGAGTACGAGCGCGCATCCGCAGACCGCCTGGCGTTCTGGGACGAGCAGGCCCGCCGCCTCGACTGGACCAACGAATGGTCCGAGGTCCTGGACTGGTCGGACGCCCCGGTCGCCAAGTGGTTCGTGGGCGGCAGGCTCAACGCTTCCTACAACTGCGTCGACCGGCACGTCGAGGCCGGCAACGGTGACCGGGTAGCCATCCACTGGGTGGGTGAGCCCACCGACGACGCCCGCGACATCACCTACGCCGAACTCAAGGACGAGGTGAGCCGGACGGCGAACTACCTCACCTCACTGGGCCTGGTGGCTGGCGACCGGGTGGCCATCTACATGCCGCTGCTGCCGGAGACGTACGTCGCTATGCTCGCCTGCGCCCGCCTGGGCCTGACCCACTCGGTGGTGTTCGCCGGGTTCTCCTCGCAGGCCCTGCGCTCTCGTGTCGACGACGCCGAGGCGAAGGTGGTCATCACCGCCGACGGGCAGTTCCGGCGCGGCAAGCCCGCTCCGCTGAAGGCAGGTGTGGACGAGGCGCTGGGCGGCTCGCTCGACAGCGTGGACGGCCCGGCCGAATCCGTCCAGAAGGTCCTCGTGGTGCGCCGCACCGGCATCGACGTCGACTGGCAGGACGACCGTGACGTGTGGTGGGACGAGGTCATCCCGTCCCAGTCCACCGACCACTCCCCCGAGGGCTTCGACGCCGAGCACCCGTTGTTCGTGCTCTACACCTCCGGTACTACCGGCAAGCCCAAGGGCATCATCCACACCACCGGCGGCTACCTCACCCAGGCGTCGTACACCCACCACGTGGTGTTCGACCACAAGGCGGGCAAGGACATCTACTGGTGCACCGCCGACGTCGGCTGGGTCACCGGCCACACCTACGGCGTCTACGGTCCGCTCTCGAACGGCGCGACCTGCATGGTCTACGAGGGCACGCCCAACTCGCCGACCGAGCACCGCCACTTCGAGATCATCGAGAAGTACGGCGTGAGCATCTACTACGCGGCGCCGACCCTCATCCGCACGTTCATGAAGTGGGGCCGCGAGATCCCCAAGTCGCACGACCTGAGCTCGATCCGCCTACTCGGTTCCGTGGGTGAGCCCATCAACCCGGAGGCGTGGCGCTGGTACCGCGAGCACATCGGCGGGAACGCGGTGCCGATCGTGGACACCTGGTGGCAGACCGAGACCGGCGCGATCATGATCTCGCCCCTCCCCGGCGTCACCGAGACCAAGCCCGGCTCCGCCATGCGGCCGATCCCCGGTGTCGAGGCCTCGATCGTCGACGGCGACGCCAAGCAGGTTCCGCCCGAAGAGCAGGGCTTCCTGGTGATCACCGAGCCGTGGCCCGCCATGCTCCGCGGCATCTGGGGCGACATGGAACGCTACCGGGACACCTACTGGTCCCGCTTCGCCGAAGAGGGTTACTACTTCGCCGGTGACGGCGCCAAGTGGGACTCCGACGGCGCGCTGTGGATTCTGGGCCGGGTCGACGACGTCATGAACATCTCCGGCCACCGGATCTCGACCTCCGAGGTCGAGTCGGCGCTGGTCGGACACGATTCGGTCGCCGAGGCCGCGGTCGTGGGCGCCAACGATGCGACCACCGGTCAGGCGATCGTCGCGTACGTGATCCTGCGCGAGAGCGCCCCGGAGGACACCGATCGCCTCGCACTCATCGAGGAGCTGCGAGCCACGGTGTCCCGCGAGATCTCGCCGATCGCCAAGCCGCGCGACATCACGATCGTGCCCGAGCTGCCCAAGACCCGCTCGGGCAAGATCATGCGTCGCCTGCTCAAGGACATGGCCGAAGGCCGCGACGGGGGCGACACGTCGACCCTGTCCGACCCGACGATCATGGAGCAGATCCGTACCAAGGGCACGCGCGGCTGACGGGTAGCACGTGAACGACGCCACCCGTCGTGGCACGATGGACGACGGTGCACCTGTCGCCTGACAGACGGTGTATCCGTCGCCGGACTATGGAGGAACAACCGTGAGCCACGCCCAGGGAACCCACAAGCCGACCGGGGCCTCGATCCCCCTGCACGACGCCGACTCGATCGGCCGCGGCGACGCCAGCATCGGCACCCTGGTCAAGAACGCCTCGACCCACGTGTCCACGCTGATGCGCGCCGAGATCGAGCTGGCCAAGACCGAGGTCACCGAGCAGGTGAAGAAGGCGGCGACCGGCTCCGGCTTCTTCGTGGTGGCCCTGGTGCTGCTGCTCATGTCGTTCTTCCCGTTCGTGTTCATGTGGGCCAAGCTCATCTCGATGTGGTTCGGCACCAAGACCTGGGACTGGATGGGCTTCCTCATCGTCTTTGTGGTCCTGGTGATCCTGGCCGTGGTGTTCGCCCTCCTCGGCTATCGCAAGGTCAAGAAGATCCGTAAACCGCAGCGCACCATCGACTCGGTGGCGGATCTCAAGCTCGCGATGCCCACGGGCGCCGATCCGAAGCCCGGCACCGTCCGGGTGACCGAGACCCCCGAGCCGTCCTCACGCCGCTGAGGGCCGCTCCTCCGCTGACACCCCGCAACACTGAACACCTCTTCGCACAGGCCGCCCGACCCGTCGATCGTCAGGATCGACGGGTCGTGGCGGCATCGTGACGTCTCGGCCAACGGCATCCGCCTCCACGTGGCCGAGGCGTTCCCGGCGGACACCCCGCCCGACGAACTGCCTCCGCTGGTCCTGCTGATCCACGGACTCAACGGCATCTGGTGGACCATGCGGGCCCCGATGCTCGCGCTGGCCGAGGCCGGATTCCACGCGGTCGCCGTCGACCTGCGGGGACACGGGGACTCCGACAAACCACCTCGCGGCTACGACGCCTGGACCCTGGCCTCGGACGTCACGAACCTCGTCCGCGCGCTCGGCCATTCCTCCGCCGTGATGGTCGGACAGGGCGAGGGCGGATTCGTGGCGTGGACCGCCGCATATCGCCGGCCGCGCGCAGTCCGGGGCCTCGTCGTCGTCGGCTCCCCCCACCCACTGGCCATGCGCCACGCCGCACTGCGCGACTCCGGACAACGCCGTGCGCTCGTTCCCGGTCTGCTCGCGGACCAGGCGCCGCGACTGCCC
>CAMNYG010000152.1 GCA_946570335.1 uncultured Dietzia sp.
GCGGCGAGCCCGTCCTCGGCGGCGTGGAAGCGGGCCCCGACGTCGCGCAACGGCCGGTACGCCTCCGGCGCGAGGATGAGCGCCACGACACCGGCCTCGAGCGGCATCAACCCGTACACCAGCCGCATGCCGATACCCACCGCCACCAGCGCCACGGACAGCGTCGCCAGGAACTCGAGCACCGTTCCGGACAGGAAGGCCACCCGCAGTGCGGACATGGTGGTCCGCCGGTGGGCGTCGCCCAGCTCACGGATCCGGTCCGCCGGGCCCTTCTCCCGGCCCAGCGCGCGCAACGTCGGCAGGCCCGCCAGGAGGTCGAGCAACTGCGACGACAGGACGGTGGTGGCGGCGAGAGTCCGCTCGGCCTTGCCCTTGGTGAGGTAGCCGATGAGGACCATGAAGAGCGGGATCAACGGCAGCGTCACCACGATGATCACCGCGGACGCCGGGTCGTGCAGGGCGATCACCACGATCACGACGGGCGTGAGCACTGCCGCCGACAGCAGCGCGGGGATGTATCCGGTGAGGTACTCGCGTAGTCCGTCGAGGCCACGTGTGACGACGACGACGAGCTCCGACCGACGTGAATACAGGTGCCGGGGCGGAAGGCCCGTCGCCGCGTCGAGCACCTCCTGCTCCAGGTCCGCGACCACCCGCGAGGCGGTGCGGTGGGCATACCGCGAATGGAGCCAACTCGCCGCCACCCGCACGACGATCGCCGCGACCAGGACGGTCAGCTCGGGGCCCCAGTCCTGGACGGAACGGGCCTCGGTGGTGACGGCCCCCGCGAGCACCCGGCCGATCATGATGGCCACGACCACCACCATCACCACATCGAGCACCGCGGTGGCCACCGTCCACACCAGGTAGCCGCGCGCCGCCCGGGAGTAGCGCCACAGCCGGGGGTCCACCGGGGCCCGGCGCCCGGCGGACGCTGTCATACGGTGACGGGTTCGCGTTCTCCCGCGACGGAGATCCGTTTGCGGAAGACCCAGTATGTCCAGCCCTGGTAGATCATCACGACCGGGGTGAGGAACGCTGCCGCCCAGGTCATGACGGTCAGAGTGTACGGGCCGGACGAGGCGTTCCGGATGGTCAGCGACCACGCGGGATCGAGCGTCGAGGGCATCACGTCCGGGAACAGCGAGCCGAACAACAGCACGACGGTCGCGGCGATCGCAACGGTGCTGAACACGAACGCCCACCCCTCGCGAACGACATACGTCATCGCCACCACTGTCGCCAGGGCCGCCGCGGCCACGGCCAGAACAATCCACGTCCACTCGGCCCCGTACGCGAGCTGGGTCCACAGTCCGAACGCCCCGGCCACCACCAACGCGGGGACCGACAGCCTCCGCGCCAGGGCCACAGCGTCGGCGCGCAACTGTCCGTCGGTCTTGAGCGCGAGGAAGACGGCGCCGTGGAGGGCGAAGACGATCGCGGTGGTGGCGCCACCGAGCAGGGCATACGGGTTGAGGAGATCGAAGAATCCGCCCACGTACTGCTTATCGGCGTCGATCGGCACGCCACGCACGATGTTGGCGAATGCCACGCCCCACAGCACCGCCGGGACCCACGATCCGAACACGATTCCCCAGTCGCACCATTTGCGCCACTCCGGATCGTCGACCTTGCCGCGCCACTCGATCGCGCAGACCCGGACGATCAAGCCCAGCAGGATGAGCAACAAGGGCAGGTAGAACCCGGAGAACAAGGTGGCGTACCAATCCGGGAAGGCGGCGAACAACGCGCCTCCTGCGGTGATGAGCCAGACCTCGTTGCCGTCCCAGACCGGCCCGATCGTCTTCATGATCGCGCTCCGCCGCTCCGGGCCGTGCTTCCCACGGCCCAGTACCGGCAGGTGCATGCCCACGCCGAAATCGAAACCCTCGAGGACGAAGTAGCCGGTGAACAGCACCGCGACGAGGATGAACCAGACTTCCTGAAGTCCCATGACTTGTCCCCTAGTAGGCGAAGGTGAGCGATTCGGGCTGTTCGTCGTCTGAACCGTCGAGCCCTGGGGCCTGCGCGTCCCCCGGCAGGGGCCCGGCCATCGCGTGTTTGCGCATGAGCCGGAACCACACCACCGCCAGGGCCGCATACAGCAGCGTGAAGCTGACCAGCGACGTGACGACCGTCGCGGCCGAGTGGGTGGACACGCCCTGGTCCACGGTCAGGCGGATCATGTCGACGCCGGTCGGGTTGGGATGTACCACCCAGGGTTGGCGCCCCATCTCGGTGAAGATCCAGCCCGCGCTGTTGGCGAGAAACGGGGTGGGGATCGCGATCAGTGCCAGCCAGCCGAACCATTTCTGGTCCGGAACCCGGCCGCGCCGGGTGACCCACAGGCCGGCCAGGGCGAGGGCCGCGGCACCGGCGGCGAACCCGATCATCGCGCGGAACGACCAGTAGGTGACGAACAGGTTGGGCATGTAGTTGCCCGGACCGAACTCCTGCTCGTACTGCTCCTGCAGGTTCTCGACGCCCTGCAGGGTCACGCCCTCGAACTTGCCCTCGGCGAGGAACGGCAGGACGTACGGAACCTCGATCACGTGCTCGACGCTCTCGCAGTTGTTGTGAGTACCGATGGTCAGGATGGAGAACTTCGGATCGGTCTCGGTCTGGCACAGGGACTCGGCCGAGGCCATCTTCATCGGCTGCTGGTGGAACATAAGTTTGCCCTGGGCGTCACCGGTGTAGGCCACCGCCAGGCCCGCGATCACCATGGCGAGCAGCCCGAGTCGGGTGGCCGGTCGGAACACCCGGCGGGCCTGATCCTCAAGAGCCTCCGCCTCCTCGAGCGCAGCGTCGCCCTCGACCGTGGTGTCGCGCACGGTGTCGTCGGCCACGGCCGCCCCATCGCCCGCACCGACGGGAGCCGTGGCCCGTAGCGCGGCGGCCCGTCGCATGCTGCGCACCATCCACCAGCCGGCGATGCCGGCGACGAACGTCGCCGCGGTGAGGAATCCGCCGGCGATCACGTGCGGGAAGCCCCAGAGAAGGGTGGGATTGGCGAATAGGGCCCCGATGTCGTCGAGCCGCGCCCGCCCGGACTCGGGGTCGTAGACCGCGCCAACGGGGTGCTGCATGAACGAGTTGGCCGCGACGATGAAGAAGCCGGAGACGTTCACGGCTATCGCGACCAGCCAGATACACGCGAGGTGGACCAGCTTCGGCAATCTGTTCCAGCCGAAGATCCACAGGCCGAGGAACGTGGATTCGAGGAAGAACGCCACCAGCCCCTCGAGCGCCAGCGGGGCCCCGAACACGTCCCCGACGAACCGGGAGTACTCACTCCAGTTCATGCCGAACTGAAACTCCTGCACGATTCCGGTGGCCACACCGATCGCGAAGTTGATGAGGAACAGCTTGCCGAAGAACCTGGTCAGCTGCAGCCAGTGTTCCCGTCCGGTGGTCACCCACATCGTCTGCATGACCGCGACCAGCGGCGCCAGGCCGAGGGTGAGCGGAACGAAGATGAAGTGGTAGACGGTGGTGATCCCGAACTGCCACCGGGCCAGATCCAGAGCGTCCATGACTCCCCTGTCGATTCAGGACCTCACGTCCACACGAGTATTAAAAGATACTTCTACTCAATTCTTGCCGGAGTGTCCATGGAATCAGGGGAACGGGGCTGGTTGTTGCGGGATGACCACCCCCGCCGTCATACGAAGCGGCGACTGACCTTCTCGGGGAGCACGGTCAACAGCGGCCCGATAACCTTCCAGGGCCTCGCCGGCACCAGGGCGCGGACGGGCTCGGCGTCGATGGTGTTGACCAGCGCGTCCACGCCGGGGTCGAACTCGGTCATGAGAGAGGTCTTGACCGACCTGTTGATGTCGGTGCGGATGTAGCCGGGGAGGATGTCGGTCACCTTGATGCGGCTGCCGGCACTGTCGAGCTCGGCGTACAGCCCCTGCGCGAGCGAGGAGACGAACGCCTTGGACGCGCCGTAGGTGTTCTGCGCCTTGGGCATGCCGCGCAGCCCGCTGACCGACGAGATGAAGACCAGATGCCCGTCGCCGCGCTCCCGCAGCAGAGCGGTGGCCGCCTCGGCCTGGTTCAGCGTGCCCACCGCGTTGACCATCGCCGTTTCGCGGTTGGCGTGAGCCTTGCCCGTCCCGATGGACGCCCCCTTGCCCAGCCCGGCGTTGAGGACGAACCGGTCGATGCCGCCGAGCTCGTCGTCGAGCTCACCGAAGACCCGTTCCACGGCGTCACCGTCGACGACGTCCAGCTCCCGCACCGCCACGCGGATCGACGGGTTCGTCGCGAGCAGTTCGGCGCGCAGCTCCTCCAGACGGTCGAGGCGCCGGGCGCACAGCGCGAGATTCTTGCCGCGGGCGGCCCACCGCCGGGCCATTCCCTCGCCGAGTCCGGAGCTGGCGCCGGTGATCAGGATGGTGGTGCGGTCGGTCACGTGTTCTCCTCTGTCGGGTTCGCGCCCAGTGTGGCACGACGGGGCTGACACGACGGGCACACGTAGGCGATGCGATCCAGCGAGTCGGACGGCTCGGCGGGATCCGCGCGGCCTCCCAGCCGGAACGTCTCCACGAGCGTCCCGCACCGCCTGCACGGCTTGCCGTCGCGCCCATACACCCACAGTTCCCGCCCGCGTCGGGTGTCGCCGGTGGTGACGCGCACCGCGCGATCCGCGTTGGCCACCAGCAGGCGGCGCGCGAGGTCCACGACAGCGGGCAGGTCAGTTACCGCCGAGACGGGATCGCGAGGGTCGATGCCACGCAGGAAGCACAGCTCGGCGCGGTAGATGGTGCCGATGCCCGCGAGGTTGCGCTGGTCGAGCAGCGCCTCGCCGATGGTGCGTCCGGGGCGCACCCCCAGCCTC
>CAMNYG010000153.1 GCA_946570335.1 uncultured Dietzia sp.
GATCGCCCGCGCGGTGTCCTCGGGATAGCGGCACCTGAACTCCCCGGCGTCCACGCCGGCGTGGATGGTGTCCTCGATCATCGCCTGCTGGGTGTCGCGCTGCGCGATGTGATGGGCTCGCACGTCTGGATCCATGCTGCGCATCTCAGTGGAGGCCACGAACGCGTGATCGCGCCGGGCCATGTGGAATCGGGCCAGGCATTCCACCACGTTCGCGAACCGGGTACCGGGGCAGTCGCCGGCGTCCTCGGCGGCCGCAGCCGTGTGCTCCAGCATCTCGACCATCGCCGAGTCCACCACGGCCGCCAAGATGGCCTGCTTGGACTTGTAGTGGTGGTATAGGCCGGGCACCGAGAGTTCAGCTTCCTCAGCGATCATCCGGATCGACGCGCCATGGTAGCCGTGTCGGGCGAACACCCCGAGGGCGGCCCGCAGCGGTGGTGACATTCGATCGGGACCGAACTCGCGCCAGTTGTCCATGCGTTCATTCTCCTCTGTCGTCGAGTCGGTCCTCGACACCCCTGCTTGACAAGGGGTGTGGTGTGGGTAACACTATCGCACACCGAGCGATCGATCGGTCGGGCTTTGGTGGACTGGATGTGAGACGGAGGTCAGGGTGAGCCGAACAGATTCACGCCCGTGGCAGAAGCTGTACCGCTCGGGGCTGAACGAAGGGCTGGTCTCGCGACGCACGACGGTTGTCGAAGCGTGGGATGAGCGGGTCATCGCTAACCCGAACGGGGTCGCGATCGCCTACTTCGACACAGTCCTGACCGCGAATGAGGTGGACGCCATGGTGGACGCCCTCGCGGCCGCACTCCAGGACCGGGGGGTGGGGGCGGGGGATCGCGTCGGCATCCACCTGCAGAACATCCCGCAGTACGCGCTGGCGATGCTCGCCCTGTGGAAGATCGGTGCGGCGGCGGTGGTACTCAACCCGATGTACTTCGGCCGTGAACTCCGGCTACCTGTCGAGGACTCCGGTGCCATCGGCGTGATAGCTACCGACCGGGACGTGGAGGCGATCCGTGAGGCCGTCAGCGATACCGCGGTCGGCTGGATCCTCAGTACGAGCGAGCGTGACCTTCAGAACCGCAACGACCCGCGCGTGTACCCGGACGACGCGCGCGTCCGGGCTTCCGCTGACGGCGATCTGGTCGAGCTGATACACCGATTCACGGGCAGGGCCCCGTCTCCGGTCGAGGTCAACCCCGACGATCTGGCGCTGTTGACCTACACGTCGGGCACGACCGGGCCGCCCAAGGGTGCAATGAACTCGCACGCCAACGTCGTGGCTGTGGCGCGGAGCTTTGCCGACTTCGTGGACGTCGCCCCCGGCGACGTGGTGTTGGCCATTGCTCCGCTGTTCCACATCACCGGCGCGGTCATCAACGCGACACTGGGTCTGGTCACGGACACGACCCTGGTGTTCGCCGGACGGTTCCGTCCCGAGGTGATTCTCGACGCGTTCAAGGAACACGGCGTGACGTTCACCATCGGCTCCATCACCGCCTATAACGCGCTCATGCGGGTGGATGCGGCCGGGCCCGAGCACTTCGCGACGGTCAAGACCCTATACAGCGGTGGTGCTCCCATCCCGCCTTCGACTGTCGATCGGTTCGCCGACCGGTTCGGCCACTACATCCACAACGGCTACGGCATGACCGAGACGACCTCCGGTGTCATCGCCGTACCGCCGGGGCGCCGTGCGCCCGTGGATCCGGTCAGCGGAACGCTGTCGATCGGTGTTCCCTTGCCGGGGATCGGCGCAGAGGTAGTCGATGTCAGTGGTGTCCCGGTGGCCGCCGGTGAACAGGGCGAACTCGTGCTCACCGGCCCGCAGATCGTCTCCGGGTACTGGCGTAACGAGGAGGCCACCGCCTCGACCATGCCCGGAGGGCGCCTGCACACCGGTGACGTCGCCGTGATGGATGCCGATGGATGGGTCTACCTGGTGGACCGGCTCAAAGACCAGATCAACTCGTCCGGCTACAAGGTGTGGCCGCGTGAGGTAGAGGACGCGCTGTACGAGCATGACGCGGTGTTCGAGGCCGCGGTGGTCGGGCTTCCCGACGAGTACCGCGGCGAGAAGGTCGTCGCCTTCGTCTCACTCAAGGCCGGGCTCACCGCAACGTCCGACGAGTTGATCGCGTTCGCCGCCGAGCGTCTCGCGGCGTACAAGCGACCGGCCGAGGTCCATGTTCTGGGTGAACTGCCCAAGACCCAGACCGGCAAGATCCGACGTCGCGAACTGCGCGACGACCACACTCTCCCCACCCCCTCACACCCCTCCGAAAGGAACTGACATGGCCGAGGCCACCACGGATCCACGCGAGCACGGACAGACAGTCGCAGCCGTCGCGACGAAGCAAGCCGCCAGCGGCAACCGCAATGCGGTGAAGTCGCTGGTCGCGAGCACCACTGGTCAACTGTTCGAGTGGTACGAATGGACCGCCTATGCGGTGTTCGCCCCGTTCATCGCGGCGGCGATGTTCAACAACGACAACCCCGTTTCGGCATTGCTGGCGACATTCGCGGTTTTCGCGGTCGGGTTCCTCATGCGCCCGCTGGGCGGCATAGTGTTCGGCCGCATCGCCGACGTCAAAGGACGCAAACACGTCCTGATCGTGACGATGCTGATGATGGCCGGTGCCAGCCTCCTGATCGGTGTCCTGCCCACCTACGATTCCATCGGTGTCTTGGCATCGGTGCTGTTGTTGTTGTCGCGCATGATCCAGGGCTTCGCCCACGGTGGCGAGTCGGCGACCGCATACAGCTACGTCGCCGAGATCGCACCCCCGCACCGTCGCGGCATGTGGGGCAGCCTGGTCTTCGTCGCCATCATGGGCGGCACCGTGATCGCCTACGGCATCGGGGGCGGTATCACCGCGCTGCTGTCCGAGACGGCGGTCGGGGACTGGGGATGGCGTATCCCGTTCCTGCTCGGCGCACTGTTCGCGCTCTTCGTGTTGTACCTGCGGCGCAGCATGGAGGAGTCCGAGGTCTTCGACACAGCAGAGACCGTCGAGAAGCAGGGCGGCGGCGAGGTCGTCCCGGAGGTGGTGACGACCTTCTCCCGCGGACGCATGGTTCGGGCCATCGTCCTGGTCGTGGCGATGGTCTCCGGTATCACCGTGGCGCACTACACGTGGAGCTCGTACGCGTCAACCTTCGCCATCACACAGCGCGACATGGATGCCGGCGCGGCATTCTGGATGATCTTCGGCAGCCAGCTCATCGCGCTGTGCACCCTGCCGCTATGGGGTCTGCTCTCGGATCGGATCGGCCGGCGCCCGGTGATCTTCATCTTCGCCGTCGGCACGATCGTCACCACCCCGTTCCTCATGGGCATGATCAGCGACCAGGCCTGGACCCTGTTCGTGGCCTCGTTGATCGCCATGACCCTGGTGGCTGCGGCGGGTTCGATCCTCTCGTCCTTCATGTCCGAGGCGTTCCCCACCAAGATGCGCTCCGCCGGCATCGGTTTCGCCTACTCACTGTCTGTCGCGGTGTTCGGTGGCAGCGCCCCCTACCTCAACGCCCAGTTCATCCAGTGGGACCTGTCCTGGCTGATCAGCGCCTACATCATCTTCCTGTGCGTGTGCACGATCATCGCCACCGCCGTGATGAAGGAAACCCACGGCAGTGACCTGCACAAGGTCGGAGACAACTGATCGAGCCAGGCTGGTGTTTCGCTACCAGTATGGTCCGATCCAGTCACACCCCCGTTCATCGACAACGAGGATCGAGTTAATGACCCCTTCTTCAGCCTCCGCGCCCGCGGACCTGCCCCTCGACGAGCTCCTGCGCCCCGATCTGGTGGGCCCGAGGATCGCCGAGGCCACCGGTGACCGGGCGTGGACCGACTTCGACGCCGAGCTCATCGCCGGCGGCAAGTCGAACCTCACGTTCACGCTCCGCTCGGACGCCGGTGAGCTCATCCTGCGGCGGCCGCCCACGGGGAAGCTCCTGCCGAGCGCCCACGACATGGGCCGCGAGGCGCGCATCCAGCTCGGACTCGCGGACACGGACGTGCCGGTCGCGAAGGTGGTGCTCAACGAGACCACCGGTGAGGACCTGGGCGTGCCCTACTACGTGATGGAGAAGGTGGTCGGCCACGTCATCCGTGACGTGCTACCGCCGGGCTTCGCCGAGTCCGACGACGACAAGGCGGCCATGGCCGACGCCCAGATCGACGCCCTGGTCGCGCTCCATGCCGTGGACCAGGACGCCGTCGGCCTGTCCGATCTCGGACGCCCGGAGGGCTATCTGGAGCGACAACTCCGCCGCTGGCTGGGCCAGTCGGAGAAGTCCAGTGCCTCCGTCCGGGCCGACCGCCTGCCCGACCTGGCGGCGCGTCTCGGCGAGAGCATGCCCACCTCGCCGTCGTCGCGGATCATCCACGGTGACTACCGACTGGACAACTACGTCGTCGACCCCGACGACCCGGGGCGCATCAAGGCGATCCTCGACTGGGAGCTGTCCACGCTCGGTGACCCCGTCGCCGACCTGGCGCAGACCGTCCTGTACTGGGGCGATCCCGACGGGCCGACGGTGCCGCTCATCCCCACCATCACCACCGAACCCGGGTGGCCGGGGCCGCAGCGCCTCCTCGACCGGTACTGCGACGCCACCGGCACGGACCCGTCCCACATGCCCTGGTACCTGGCGTTCGCCACGTTCAAGTTCGCCGCCATCGCCCAGGGCGTGGCCACCCGCTCCGAGGCCGGCGACATGGCCGGACAGGACTTCGGAGACATCGGCCCGCAGATCCGCGAGCTGGTCGACCACGGCCACTCGATCCTCGACTCCCGGAAGGGGACCAAGTGATG
>CAMNYG010000154.1 GCA_946570335.1 uncultured Dietzia sp.
CGTCGAGGGCATCGAGCTCGGCACCCTCGCCGAGGCCGCATCCGAGGGCGGCGACCGGTGGCCGGGGCTCGACGCCCGCGCCGAGTTCCTGCGCGTGAACAACGCCGCTTTTCACTGGCACCCTGAGCAGGGTGGCTGGACGTCCGCGCAGCTGGACGAGCGGCTGGCCGTGGACTGGGTCGACACCGGCGCGATCTTCCTCGCCGTGGACACCACGGGCTCGGCGCCCCGGCTGGCGGGATTCCACTGGACCAAGACCGTCGCCGAACCCGGCGAGCCCGTGGAGGGTGAGGTGTACGTGGTGGCCGTCGCCCCCGCCGATCAGGGCCGCGGCCTGGGCGGCGTGCTCACGTCGATCGGGGTGGAGCACCTGGAGGGGCCGGTCGGCGCGGAGTCGGTGGTCCTCTACGTGGAGGGCGACAACCGGCCTGCCATCCGGACCTACGACAAGCTCGGATTCGCGATCGATCTCGTTGATGTGACGTATACCTCCGTCTGATTCGCGGGGGCGGCCCGTCCCGGATTTCTCAGGGTCGCCCCAGGTGGGGGTGCCGGTGGCCCGGATTTCGAGGCCGGGTGAACAGTGTCCACGCTGCGAGTTCATCCGCCGTTCACCTTTGGTCGCGGGGTTGTTCACATCCGAGCCTTAGGTTCTCTCTCCGTCGGACTGTCAGCGGACATCCGACGACGCGACGCAGTCGCCATGTACTGGCCCGGTGGGGAGCCCGCCGGACGAACCTAGGAGAATCTGTGGACCTCAAGCGCACCGGTGCCCTGCTCGGGCTCGCCGCCCTGACGACGGTCGGCCTCGCCGCCTGCTCCGACGACAACTCCGTCGGCACGGAAGAGACGGCCGCGCAGTCCATCCCCGGCGTCGAGTGTGGTGGACTCCAGAACCTCAACGCCTCCGGCGCCTCGTCGCAGAACAACGCGATGACCATCTTCGCCAACTCGTACGCCATGAGCTGTGAGGGCCACACCCTCGACTACAACTCCAACGGCTCCGGCTCCGGCGTCAAGGAGTTCATCGGCGGCCAGACCGCCTTCGGTGGCTCCGACTCCCCGCTTAAGGACGCCGAGTACGTCGAGGCCGAGGCGCGCTGCGAGGCGCCGGCGTGGAACCTGCCCGCCGTGTTCGGCCCGATCGCGATCGCCTACAACCTCGACGGTGTGGAGGTCGCGATGTCGGCCGACACCCTCGCCAAGGTCTTCAAGGGCGAGATCAGCAACTGGAACGACCCGGCCATCGCCGCGGAGAACGAGGGCGTCGAGCTGCCCGATCAGCAGATCACCGTGATCTTCCGTTCGGACGAGTCCGGAACCACCGACAACTTCCAGAAGTACCTCGAGGCCGCGGCCCCGGATGCCTGGAAGGACGGCGCCGGCAAGACGTTCAACGGCGGCACCGGCGAGGGCGCTCGCGGTAACGAGGGCGTCTCCGCCGCCGTCGCGCAGACCCCGGGCACCATCACCTACACCGAGTGGTCCTACGCCAAGAGCCAGGACCTCGGCATGGTCAAGATCATCACCCCGGCCGACGCCGCGGGCGTCGAGCTCAACGCCGAGACCGCCGGTGAGACCATCAACTCGGCCAAGCTCAAGAACGAGAACTCGAACGACCTCGTGATCGACACCTCGTCGTTCTACGTGCCCGAGGCCGCGGGCGCGTACCCGATCATCATGCCGACCTACGAGATCGTGTGCTCGAGCTACACCGACACCGAGATGGCCCAGGCCGTCCGCTCGTTCCTGAGCGTCGCCGTGTCCGAGGATGTCCAGAGCCAGCTCGAGGCCGAGGGCTACATCCCGATCCCGGACGAGTTCCGCGAGAAGCTCACCACCGCTATCAGCGAGATCGCCTGATCTGATCGACCCCGGTCGTCGGGCCCGTCTCACGCGGGGCGGGCCCGACGACCGACATGACTTACCCTCGAACGACTGCTTTTTCCCCGAGCGACTGAAGGTCTCATGACAGTTCACGAATCCGTCAACCGCGACGCCGACAAGAACGACGCCGATTCCGGCGTGTTCTCCTCCGGCGACGGTCTGGTTCCGGACTCTGACGCGGGCGGTGAGTCCGACCTCCGCGACGCCAAGTCCTCGCAGAAGTTCGACACGATCTTCCGCAGCCTGACAGTGGCGGCGGGCGCGGTCATCGTGGCGCTCATCGCGCTCATCGGCATCGTCCTGGTCACGCAGGCGGCCCCGTCGCTGATGCAGAACCACGTCAACTTCCTCACCTCGTCCGAGTGGAACACCACCGACCCGGAGAACTTGCGGTTCGGCATCCTCGACCTGCTCAAGGTCACCGTGCTGAGCTCGGTCTTCGCGCTGGTCCTCGCGGTCCCGGTCGCGATCGGTATCGCCACGTTCCTCGTGCAGTACGCGCCCCCGAGGCTGTCGCGAAGCCTGTCGGCCCTGATCGACCTGCTGGCCGCCGTGCCGTCGATCATCTACGGCATGTGGGGCCTGCTCGTCCTGGGTCCGTGGATGGTGCCCTTCGCCGAGTGGCTCAACCGCAACCTCGGTTGGTTCTTCCTGTTCAGCGACGGCAACGTCTCCATCGCCGGGGGCGGCACGATCTTCACCGCGGGCGTGGTGCTGGCGATCATGATCCTGCCGATCATCACCTCGATGTCGCGCGAGACCATCCGCCAGACCCCGTCGCTCCACCAGGAGGCCGCCCTCGCGCTGGGCGCCACCAAGTGGGAGAAGATCCGGATGACCTGCTTCCCGTACGCCAAGTCCGGCATGATCGCGGGCTCGATGCTCGCCCTCGGTCGCGCACTCGGTGAGACGGTCGCGGTGCTCATCATCCTGCGTGCCGCCAGCACACCGAGCGCCCTGTCGCTCTTCGACGGCGGTTTCACCTTCGCCTCGAAGATCGCCTCCGCCAGTGCCGAGTTCAACCACCCGCTGCCCACCGGCGCGTACATCGCCGCCGGCCTGGTGCTGTTCATCCTCACGTTCATCGTCAACCTCATCGCACGCTCGGTGTCCGGTGGAAAGGTCAACGGCTGATGTCCCAGACCACGACAGATCTCGCCAAGCCCGCCAAGCCGGCGGAGACCTTCCTGCCGATCTCCGGCAGCCGGAAGCTCAAGGACAAGACCGCCGCGGTGCTGTTCACCGTGTGTTTCGTGCTCGCGGTGGTCCCACTCATCGCACTGCTGTACAAGGTCATCGTCTCGGGCCTGCCCGCGGTGCTCAACCCGACGTGGTGGACCAACTCCTTCTTCCTCGTCTCGCCGTCCTCCATGGCCGGCGGCGTGGGCCACGCGATCTACGGCAGCCTCGTCCAGGCGCTCATCGCGGCGATCATCTCGATCCCGCTCGGTGTGGCCGCCGGCATCATGCTCGTCGAGTACCCCGATTCCAAGCTCGCCAGACCCACGACCTTCATGGTGGACGTCCTCGCCGGCGTCCCCTCGGTCGTCGCCGCCATCTTCATCTTCGGCGTGTGGGTGACCTTCCTGCAGCTGAGCCTCAGCGCCTTCGCGGTGAGCCTGGCGCTCGTGCTGCTCATGCTCCCGCTGATCGTCCGCTCCACCGAGGAGATGCTCAAGCTGGTCCCGGACGAGCTCCGCGAGGCCTCCTACGCCCTCGGCGTGCCCAAGTGGAAGACCATCGTCAGCGTCGTGGTCCCCACCGCGCTGTCCGGGATGATCTCCGGCATGTTCCTCGCCATCGCCCGCGTCATGGGCGAGACCGCACCGGTGCTGATCCTGGTGGGCTACACGGCGAGCTACAACTACGACCTCTTCGAGGGCAACATGGCCTCGCTGCCGCTGCTGATCTACAACCAGCTGTCCAACCCCAGCGACGCCGGCCAGTACCGCATCTGGGGTGCCGCGCTCACCCTCGTCATCATCATTGCGCTGGCGAACGTCCTCGCCACGTTCGCCGCACGGGCGCTCGCGCCCAAGACGAAGTAAGGACTCCGCAATGGCCAAGCGACTCGACCTCGAGAACGTCGACATCTTCTACGGCGACTTCCACGCCGTGAAGGACGTCAACCTCCACGTCCCGCCGCGCTCGGTGACCGCCTTCATCGGCCCGTCCGGCTGTGGCAAGTCCACCGTCCTGCGCTCGCTGAACCGCATGCACGAGGAGATCCCCGGCGCCTACGTCAAGGGCTCCATCAAGCTCGACGGCGTGGATATCTACGACAAGAAGGTGGACCCCGTCGCCGTGCGCCGGACCATCGGCATGGTGTTCCAGCGCCCCAACCCGTTCCCCACGATGTCCATCAAGGAGAACGTGGTGGCCGGCCTCCGTCTCCAGGGTGTCAAGAACAAGAAGATCCTCGACGAGGTGGCCGAGAAGTCGCTGCGCGGTGCCAACCTCTGGAACGAGGTCAAGGACCGACTCGACAAGCCCGGCGGCGGACTCTCCGGTGGACAGCAGCAGCGTCTGTGCATCGCCCGCGCCATCGCGATCGAGCCGCAGGTGCTCCTCATGGACGAGCCCTGCTCCGCGCTCGACCCGATCTCCACGCTCGCGGTGGAGGACCTCATCGCTGAGCTCAAGAGCGAGTTCACCATCGTGATCGTCACGCACAACATGCAGCAGGCCGCCCGCGTGTCCGATCAGACGGCCTTCTTCTCGCTCGAGGCGACCGGCATGCCCGGCCAGCTGGTGGAGGTCAACGCCACCGAGAAGATCTTCTCGAACCCCGAGAACAAGCAGACCGAGGACTACGTCTCCGGCCGCTTCGGCTGAGGGCCACGCCGCGGACCGTACGCCCGCGGGCCGGACGGACGCAGCCGTAGCGCCCGTGGACCGGGCACGCTGCCGTATA
>CAMNYG010000155.1 GCA_946570335.1 uncultured Dietzia sp.
CGTCTACGCGCTCGCGAGCCCTGTCCCTGGACCACCGCCACACCGCCGGCGTGAGGTCACCGAACACGGGCAGGATCTCGACCAGACCGGGAGCCGGGTCCACCGAGACCGCACCGGTCTCCGGGTTCCCGTGGAGCGGGTACGACATGGTCGGGGTGGTGCGCGGATTGAAGCGCTTGTTGGTGTTGCGCAGCGGCAACAGCCGGAAGTTGACCCCGTCCGAGTCGACGTGCGGAAAGTCAGACGGGTCGACCGCGGCGGCGATCCCACCCACCAGAGCCACCTTCTCCGGGTTCCGGGCGTACACCATCAGGCGATCGTGGGACCCGGCGAAGAACCTGTCGAGCTGGCGACCCTTCGGATTGCTCTCCACGGTGAGGTCGGCGATGAACGCGTCCACCCCGAACACCTCGTCGAGCACGCAGCGCACCCTGTGAGCCTCGGCATCGTCGAGATGCACCCACACCGTCCCGGTGTCGGCGAGCAGGTCGCGTGCCACACGAAGGCGGGTCTCGATGTAGCCGAGCCACTCGTGGCGGGGCATGTTGTCGTGGTAGCCGTCGAAGCTGCCGCCCCGGTTGTAGGGCGGGTCGAGGTACACGAGCTGGGTGGCACCCATCGGGCCGAGCCCGTGGGTCTGGAGCTCGGGGTGGGCCTCGGCGATCCGCGCACCGTCCCCCACGAGCACCGCTCCCGCGGCCGGGCCGGCGGGGGCCGAAGGGCCGGCGGGGGCGAACGGACGGGCTGCGGCGGACGAGTCGGTCGAACCCGGTGCGGAGGCCGGGACGAGGGCGCTGATCCGCGGAGACGGCCCGTGGGTTCCGGGCGGCACCGGCTCGCCCCGGCCCGGCCAGGTGACGGAGAAGCCCGCGGGGTTCACCGCAGCGGTTCGAGCGTGAGGGCGTCGGTGCGACGGTAGACCGTGCCGTAACGCGCATCGATGCGGAGCCAGGCCCCACGCTCGCTGACCCGCACCGGCTCACCTTCCGGGGCCTTGCCACCGCGTTCGGGCACGAAACCGCACATGACGAGCGAGAACACCGTCCGCATGTCGATGCCCACCGGGGCGTCGGTGTCCGCGCGGACGGTGAGTGCCATCTGGTCGAGCAGCGACGGCGGCAGTCCCGCCGGCCCTGCGTTCTCGCGCGCCGCCGTCCGGCCGGATTCGGTGAGGTCCAGAAGCACCTGAGCGGGCACGTTCTCGACCGGGTGGAAACCATCGGCCGGCGGGAGCAGCCCCTGCCAGGCGGACAGCAACGGCATCCCGGGATCGAGCGCCCCGTCGGCGTCCCCTCGGGGCAGGATGTCGAGCTCGGTGAGCAGGTGGTCGGCACCACACACCACGTCGCCCCCGGGGCAGTCCCCGCGGAGCACCCGGACCGCCAGCGCCCCGAACGGGGTGCGGGCCCACACCCGCATGCGCCCCTCGTCGACGCTGGTGAGCCGGACGACCGCCGCCTCATCCAGCCTGAGAATCCGACGAAGCAGGGTCCGCAGATCGTCGCGGTCCGCGGGGTCGGGCACGAGAATCATGCCGTCTGTCGCCCCGGAGGTGCTCACGACGGGTCCTCGTGTCGGAACTCCAGCAGATAATCGCGCTCGGCCTCGGTGAACCTGCGGGGGCGCTGGGTCTGCAGGTCGAACGCGGCGATCCGCGCCGTGCACTCCACCGCGGGCGGCGCCGAGTCCGGGGTGGTGCGACCGCGGACCTCATGGCGTGCCACGAAGAGCGCGGCCCCGACCTTCTCGCACCACATGCGGACCCGGATCGGCCCCTCGGCGTGTTTGACCTGGCCACGGTACTTGACCGCCAGGTCGGTCATCACCGCCCCCGCCGCGAGAGTCGCCGTGGGGATGCCCTCCTCGAACAGCCACGGGATCCGTGCCTCCTCGATGAGGGTGATCATCCGGGCATGGTTGACGTGTCGGTACAGGTCCTGGTCGGACCAACGCACCGGCATCGCGGTGGTGAACACGCGCCGGCCCGGCTCGCCGGTGATGCCGAGCGGGCCCCCGGTGTCCAAGACGAGCTGATCGCTCACCTCGCCGACTCCCGCTCGGTGAGAGCGGCACGCTGCTTGGCGGCTTCGAGAACGTTGCGCACGGCCGCCGGGAGCTCGACCGAGGACGAGGAGGCGACGTCGTAGGACACCATCACCACGCGAAGCGTGCAGCAGACCTCGCCCGCGGCGTCGAAGATGGTCTGCACGATCTGGTACGAGGAGGTCCCCACGTGATCGACCTCGATCTCCACGTCCACGGTGGCGGAATCCCGCAACACCGGGCGTAGGTGGTCGATCTCGGTCCGGCGCACGACCTGCGGCAGGTTACCCAGCCCGAACTGACCGAACCGGCTGCGGGCGAACAGGATCCGCGCCTCCTGCGCGTACTCGATGTACTTGACGTTGTTGACGTGACCGAACTGGTCGAAGTCCGCCCACCGCACCTGCAGGGTGCAGCGGAAGACCCCGCTGTCCGTCGCGTCGTCGCCGGTACTCATAGCTGCCTCCTACTCGACCCCGAGGAGTGCCGCACGTTCCTCGGGGGTGATCTCCATTGTCGTGACCTCGTCCGCGGCCGTCACCACGAGCACCGTGTCCACGATGGCGCACGGCTCATCCCCGGTGGCGTCCGCCCCGATGGTGGTGCGCATGGTGTACGACGTGCGTCCCACGCGCAGTACCTGCACATCGACCCACACTTCTGGGACGCCCAGCCCGATCACGCGGCGGAAGTCGATCTCCATCCAGCGGGCCAGCGCGATCGGCACCCGCGACCCGGGCAAGTCGAACTTCTCGCGGAACCACCTGAGCCGGGCGTCCTGCGAGAACTCCTGGAAACGCACGTTGTTGACGTGCGCTCCCACGAAATCCGAGATGCGCAGCGGGATCCGGACCCGGTGCACCGCCCCCGGCGCCCCGTCCGGGGCGCCGGGCGCACGGGTACCGCCCGTATCTGCGGTGGTGGTGGCGGTCATCGCGTGCTCAGTCCCGGGTGAGCTTGCGATGGGTGACGCGGCTCGGGCGCGCGGCCTCGGGGCCGAGACGCTCGACCTTGTTCTTCTCGTAGCCCTCGAAGTTGCCCTCGAACCAGTACCACTGCCCCTCGGCCACGTTGCCCTCCCACGCGAGGATGTGGGTACAGGTGCGGTCCAGGAACCAGCGGTCGTGCGAGATCACCACGGCGCAGCCCGGGAAGTCCTCGAGCGCGTTCTCGAGGCTGCCCAGCGTCTCTGTGTCCAGGTCGTTCGTGGGCTCATCCAGGAGGATCAGGTTGCCGCCGACCTTGAGCGTCAGAGCCAGGTTGAGACGGTTGCGCTCGCCGCCGGACAGGACACCGGCCTTCTTCTGCTGGTCCGGGCCCTTGAAACCGAAGGCGCTGACGTAGGCGCGCGACGGCATCTCGTTCTGGCCGACCTCGATGAAGTCGTTGCCCTCGGAGACGACCTCCCACACCGACTTCTCCGGGTCGATGTTGGCGCGGTTCTGATCCACGTAGCTGAGCTTGACCGTGTCACCGACGCGGACGGTGCCGGCATCCGGCTCCTCCAGGCCCACGATGGTCTTGAACAGCGTGGTCTTACCGACACCGTTGGGCCCGATCACGCCGACGATGCCGTTTCGCGGCAGCGTGAACGACAGGTCCTTGATGAGAATGCGGTCGTCGAAACCCTTCTGCAGGTTCTCGACCTCCACCACCACGTTGCCCAGCCGTGGCGGTGTGGGGATCTGGATCTCCTCGAAGTCCAGCTTCCGCATCTTCTCCGCCTCGGCGGCCATCTCCTCGTACTTGGCGAGACGGGCCTTGGACTTGGTCTGGCGGGCCTTGGCACCGGAGCGCACCCACTCGAGCTCGGCCTTGAGGCGCTTCTGCAGCTTCTGGTCCTTCTTGCCCTGAACCTCCAGGCGCTCGGCCTTCTTCTCCAGGTAGGTGGAGTAATTGCCCTCGTAGGGATGCAGCTTGCCGCGGTCGACCTCGCAGATCCACTCCGCGACATGGTCGAGGAAGTAGCGGTCGTGTGTGACCGCCATGACGGCGCCCGGATACGTGGCCAGGTGCTGTTCCAGCCAGAGCACGGACTCGGCGTCCAGGTGGTTGGTGGGCTCGTCGAGCAGCAGCAGGTCGGGCTTGCTCAGCAGGAGCTTGCACAGCGCCACGCGGCGCAATTCGCCGCCGGACAGGTTGGTGACGGGGGCGTCACCCGGCGGGCAGCGCAGTGCGTCCATGGCCTGCTCGATCTGGGAATCGACCTCCCAGGCGTCAACGGCGTCCAGGTACTCCTGGAGCTGCCCCATCTCCTCCATGAGCTCGTCGGTGTAGTTGGTCGCCATCTCCTCGGCGACCTCGTTGTACCGGCGCAGCTTGACCATCGTCTCACCGAGGCCGTCCTCGACGTTCTCCTTGACGGTCTTGGACTGGTCGAGCTCCGGCTCCTGCATGAGGATGCCGACGGTGGCCTCCGGGTCGAGGAACGCCTCACCGTTGGACGGCTGGTCGAGGCCGGCCATGATCTTGAGGATCGAGGACTTACCGGCACCGTTGGGCCCCACGACGCCGATCTTCGCACCGGGGTAGAAGGCCATCGTCACATCGTCGAGGATCACCTTGTCCCCGTGCGCCTTGCGAACCTTCTTCATCGTGTAGATAAACTCGGCCATTCTACCCTCTCACCTGCGAATACAGTACTCATCGCCGCGGGTGGGCCGCGGGCACGACCCCCATGTTACGTGGCCGCCCGCGGCCCGTCCGCCACCGCGGAGCCCGCCCCCGCCC
>CAMNYG010000156.1 GCA_946570335.1 uncultured Dietzia sp.
GGCGCGCCTCGGTGCGGCGGATGTGCTGCGGATGATCTCGGTGCCCGAGGGCGGCAGACGGCTCACATCCGTGTGGCGGGGGGTGCTGGGGGCGGCTCTGGCGTCGGTGGTCCGGGACATGATGCCCCACGGCGGAACCCTTCCGGCCAGGCTGGCCTACATCGGTATGGGGCGGCTCGGCGGCAACGAGCTGTCGTACGGCTCGGACGCCGACGTGATGATCGTCTGCGACCCCGCCGAGGGCATCGCCGAGGAGGACGCCCTGAAATGGGCCACGCAGGTGGCCGAACGCGTGGGGGCGCTGCTGTCCTCGCCGTCGTCGGATCCTCCCCTGGACCTCGACACCGACCTGCGGCCCGAGGGGCGCAACGGCCCCCTCGTCCGCACACTCGCCTCCTACCGGGCGTATTACTCCACCTGGGCCGAGACGTGGGAACTCCAGGCCCTGCTACGTGCCTCCTTCTCGGCGGGCGACCGGGAGCTGGGCCTGGACTTCCTCCACATGATCGACGAATTCCGCTACCCGGAGAACGGCGTCCCCCCCAAGACGGTGCAGGAGATCCGGCGGATGAAGGCACGGATCGATTCGGAGCGCCTCCCGCGCGGGGCGGACCCGGCCACCCACACCAAGCTCGGTCGCGGCGGCCTGGCGGATGTCGAATGGTGCGCCCAGCTGCTCACCATGCAGCATGCCGCTCGAGTACCCGGCCTGCACACCACGTCCACCCTCGAGACGCTCGACGCGGCGGCCTCGGCGGAACTGCTCAGTGAGGGGGACCGTGACGCGCTGGTGCAGTCGTGGCTCATGGCCGGACACGCCCGTAACGCACTGGTGCTGGCGCGGGGCAAGGCGGTGGACCAGTTGCCCGGCCAGGGCAAGACCCTCGCCGCGGTCGCGTCGATCTGCACCGGGTCCTCGGACGGCGCCGAGTTCCTCAATGAGTATCTGCGCGTGACCCGCATCGGACGCAAGGCCGTCGACCATGTGTTCTGGGGCGAGGGCTGACACTGCTGTGGCGGTTTGAGGGGAGATGCCAGGGTCATCACCGATGCGCCGGGGGCGTGCACGGCGATAACCTGGGCACATGCCAGTAACGATGAACCTCACCCTGACCCTCGACGGGGTCACCTACGGCGAGCTGTACGAGTTCGTCGACGCCGTCCGTGCCGCCGGAGTACCCGCCGACGAGCGAGTCCGCTGCATCGGGTCCGACGAGAAGGGCGACAGGTTCGAGGTCGAACTGGGCCCGGACCGTCGGCGTCCCGGCGCCGCGCGCGCCGCGTCGGAAGCCCTCGTGGAACAGCCCGACGTGCCGGGCACGGCGCCGTCGTCCACCCCGACCGTGGCCTCGGTCGCCGAGACCGTTCGGTCCATGGTCCGCAACGGCGATGACCTGGACCGGGTGATCGCCGCGCTGGGAGATCTGCGCAAGTTCCTTCGGTGACGACCCGCCCCCGCGTCGGTTGACGGCCGGTCGCCAGGGCGATCTCGGTCTCGGCGGCGTCGATCGCTGCCGCAGGTGTCGCGCTGCACTTGTCCCGTTCCGGCAATCCGACGATCGTGGTCTTGGCCACATTCGCGTTCGCGGCCTGGCTCTTCTGCCTTGTCGCGTTGGTCGCGGCGCTGCGCGCCCGCTCCGTGGGGCTGACGTTCCTCGCTCTGGCTCTGGTGGCCGCCGGGGCGGCACTGTACGTCCTCCGCACCGACATGGCGAGCCCCTCCGGGCCGGTCACAGTTGTGGCGGTGCATCCGGTGGCTGCGGTCTTCGACGGGGCACGCGCGGTCGAGGAGGCTGACCGACTCCGGTCGTATCTCGGGGGGCTGCCCGGCCCGGCGCCGGTCGTGGTGGGCGGTGACTTCAATGCCACGTGGGACCACGTGCGGTTCCGCGAACTGCGTGATCTCGGGTACGCGGACTCGGTGTCCGCGGGCGAGGACGGATGGATTCCCACCTGGCCGGCCGATCGTCGTTTCCCACCTCTCATCGGGATCGACCACATTCTCGCGCGCGGGGCGGTCTCGGTGGGCCAGACCAGCACTGTGCGCGTGGACCGCACCGACCATCTGGGAGTGCAGGCCACGGTGCGTCTACCCCCTCAACGTGCCCGGTGACCTACCATCTGCACCATGAGTTCACGTTCCCACCTTCTGGCCTCCGGCTCGTCCGCTTTCGCGTTGGCCGCCGTTCTCGCCGGATGTGGCGGAGCGACGGTGGACGGGGAGGCCCCGGAGATCACCGCGGACACCCCGAGCTCGACCGCCACCTCCACACCGTTCATCGAGGAGCGTCCGGAGAAGCCGACCGGACCGGTCCCGCCGCCCCCTCCGCAGGATGCGGAGCCTGAGCCCATGCCCGGTGAGCCTGAACCTCACGCGGCCCCGGATTCCGCGGCTCCCGCCCCCGAGCCGGTTCCCGGATCCGGTGACTTCGTGGCCCTGCTGGACAGTCGCGGGATCGTGTTGCCGGAAGGCACGGACCCGGTGGGCACCGCGGTGGAGGCGTGTGCTCGCTTCGACGGGGGACAGCAGATGGACGAGGTGTCCGGGTGGTTGGGCGAGCAGACCCAGCTTGCCCCGGATGGTCAGGGCTTCTTCCTCGGCACCGCGGTCATGACGTACTGTCCGGGCAACTTCCCCAAGCTGGGCTGAGTCCGGGCAGTTCGTCGGGGCGACTACCAGTCGATCTCGCCGAGGACCTCGTTACGCCTGCGCAGTTCGGCGACGCGGAGCTCGGCAGCGCGGTGTTCCTCCATGCGGCGGCGCGCCTGCTCTGCCAACGCGTCCGCCTCGACCTCGGCGAGCAGTAGCTGCAGGCGATCCTTCTGCTCGCGGACGGTCTCCACCGAGGTGTCCATGGCGATGAGCTTGCGGGATCCGGCGGTGGCGTGGAGGAACGGATTGCGGTCGAGTATCAGCCGCGCTTCTTCGGGGTCGAGGACCCGGGACAGCTTGAGCAACACCGGATAGCCCCTGCCGTCCTTGTCGAGCTCCGGGTCGTGATCGGGGTCGAGCGCGGCGGCGACCACCTTGAGCGGGCGGGCGCGCGGGGAGGAACTCCGGAAGTCGAACTGTTCGGTATCCATCGTTATCCGGCTCCTTCCGGCGCTGTCACGACGTCGGCATGTCCTTCTGCGCCCAACCGTAAACGCCCCGGCCGATGTGGCCGGGGCGTTTCGAGTATTCAGGTGGCTTACAGCCGGAGGGCTCAGCAGTCGTAGTAGAGCTCGAACTCGTGCGGGTGCGGGCGCAGGTTGACCGGCGCGATCTCCTTCTCACGCTTGTACGAGATCCAGTTCTCGATGAGGTCCTCGGTGAACACCCCTCCCTCGGTGAGGTAGTCGTGGTCCGCCTCGAGGCGGTCGATGACCGCGGGCAGCGACGTGGGCGCCTGCGGGATGTCGGCGGCCTCCTCCGGGGGCAGCTCGTAGAGATCCTTGTCGACCGGGGCGAGTGGTTCGATCTTGTTCTTCACGCCGTCCAGGCCGGCCATCATCATCGCGGCGAACGCGAAGTAGGGGTTACCCGAGGAGTCGGGGCAACGGAACTCGATGCGCTTGGCCTTGGGGTTGTTTCCGGTGATCGGGATGCGGACACAGGCCGAGCGGTTGCGCTGTGAGTACACCAAGTTGATCGGAGCCTCGTAGCCCGGCACGAGGCGGTGGTACGAGTTGATCGTGGGGTTGGTGAACGCGAGCAGCGACGGCGCGTGGTGCAGGATGCCGCCGATGTAGTGGCGGGCGACGTCGGACAGTCCGGCGTACCCGGCCTCGTCGTGGAACAGTGGCTTGCCGTCCTTCCACAGCGACTGGTGGGCGTGCATGCCCGACCCGTTGTCGCCGAAGAGGGGTTTGGGCATGAACGTGGCGGACTTGCCGTTCTTCCACGCTGTGTTCTTGACGATGTACTTGAACAGCTGGACGTCGTCCGCGGCGTGGAGCAGGGTGTTGAACTTGTAGTTGATCTCCTGCTGTCCACCGGTGCCCACCTCGTGGTGGAGGCGCTCGAGCTCGAAGCCGGCGTTGGTGAGGTTGGTGGACATCTCGTCGCGTAGGTCCACGAAGTGGTCGTACGGCGCGACAGGGAAGTATCCGCCCTTGGCCCGCACTTTGTAGCCGAGGTTGGGGGAGCCGTCGGCCTCGGTCGGGGCATCGGTGTTCCAGTGGCCGGCGATCGAATCGACCTCGTAGAAACCGTGGTTGGTGCCCGAGCCGTACCGGACCGAATCAAAGACGAAGAACTCGGCCTCGGCTCCGAAGAAGCAGGTGTCGGCGATGCCGGTGGAGATCAGGTACTCCTCCGCCTTGCGCGCGACGTTGCGCGGGTCGCGGCTGTACGCCTCGCGGGTGAAGGGGTCGTGGACGAAGCAGCTGATGTTGAGTGTCTTGGCCTTGCGGAACGGGTCCAGGCGGGCGGTGGCCACGTCGGGCAGAAGCATCATGTCGGACTCGTGGATTGACTGGAATCCACGGATCGAGGAACCGTCGAACGCGAGCCCCTCCTCGATCAGGTCCTCGTCGAAGGCCGCGGCCGCGATCGAGAAGTGCTGTTCGGCGCCCGGCATGTCGGTGAACCGGATGTCGACGTACTCGACGTCCTCGTCCTTGATGAACTTGATGACTTCGTCCGGGGTGGAGAATGCCACGGTGTCGCTCCTCGTCTCTTCGGTGCGGCGGGAGAGGCGGTGTCTTCCCGTCGTGCGGTGACCTCACGATATGGGCGTGGTGTTGCCCGGCAGTCAAGCGAATGTTTCG
>CAMNYG010000157.1 GCA_946570335.1 uncultured Dietzia sp.
GGGGCTGCGGTGGTGGTCAGCGCCGACGGCGGGTCACCGCGAGCAGCAACCGATCCCGCAGCGTGCGCCGTCGCGGTTGCGTCCGAGTGCGGGCACGGCGCCCGGTCGTGGCCGGACCGAGCCGGATTCCGCCTCGTCCAGCAGGTCGACGATCATCCGCGCGAACTCCGTGCTGGGACCGGGGGTCGCGCACCGGGTGACCGTCACACCCAGGTCGTGGACCTCCTCCACGAGTTCGGTGTCGAGGTCCCAGATCACCTCGACGTGATCGGAGATGAACCCGATGGGAACGACGACGACGTCGCGGATCCCCTGTCCTGTGGCGAGTCCGCTCACGTGGTCCACCACGTCGGGCTCGAGCCAGGGCACGCTCGGTGGTCCGGAGCGGGACTGCCACACCACGTCGTACTCCCCCACCGCGGCGGCCTCGGCGACCAGTCGGGCGGCCTCGTGCACTTGACGGCTGTAGAGGTGGCCACCGAGGGCGGGTGGTCCGGACGCTGCGTCGGCGGAGTCGGGTACGGAGTGGGCGGTGAACACCACCCGGGCCTGCGGTGCCGCCTCGGCCACCGCACGGCGCAGGTCCGCCGCGAAGCGTTCGATGAACAGCGGGTGGTCGTAGAACTGCCGCAGCCGGATCATGGTGGGCGCGTCCTCGACGACGTCGCGGACGCGGGCGATGTCCTCCTGGTACTGGGCGCACCCGGAGTATCCACCCCAGGCGGAGGTGGCGAACACCGCGGCGTGCCGGACGCCGTCGGCGACCATCGTCCGGACGGTGTCCTCGACCATCGGCGTCCAGTTGCGGTTACCGAAGTACACCGGAAGGTCGCGCCCCCGGCGGGCCAGTTCCGCCTCGACGTTCGCGATGATCTCGCGGTTGAGGTCGTTGATGGGGCTGCGGCCCCCGAGGTGACGGTAGTGTGTCGCCACCTCCTCGAGCCGCTCCCGGGGGATGCCACGTCCGCGCGTGACGTTCTCCAGGAACGGGATGACGTCCTCCTGCCCCTCCGGACCCCCGAAGGACAGCACGAGCAGCGCGTCCACCGGGCCGGCCGCGGTGGTGCTCTGTTCGGTCATGTCAGTCCCCCTGGTCGCTGAAGGACACGGTCCCGGCACCGCCGTCGGCGTAGATCACGGTGCCGGTGGTCGCCGACATCAGGTCGGACAGCAGCGCCACCGCGGTGGTCGCCACCGCGGTGGGGTCCTCGACATCCCAGCCCAGCGGCGCCCGCCGGTCCCACTCCCCCTGCATCCGGTCGAGCTCGCCGCCGGGGCCGAGCGCGTCGCCTGCGATGGCCTTGGCGGCGAGTGTCTTGAGGGGGCCGGCCGCGATGAGGTTGGACCGGACACGGTCGGGCCCCAGCTCGCGGGCCACGTAGCGGTTGACCGCCTCCAGGGCGTTCTTGGCGACTGACATCCAGTTGTAGAACGGCATCGAGAAGCGCGGGTCGAAGTCCAGCCCGACGAGCGAGGCACCGGGGTTGAGCAATGGCCGGACGGCCTTCGCCAGGGAGGCGTACGAGTAGGCGGAGACCTCCAGGGCCACCGCGACGTCCTTCCACGGGGCGTCGAGGAACGGGTCGCCGAGGCAGCTGGGCGGGGCGAAGCCGATCGAGTGCACGACACCGTCCAGCGAGTCGGCGTGCTCCCTTATCCTTCCCGCGAGGGCTTCCAGGTCCTCGTCGTTCTGTACGTCCAGCTCGATCACCGGCGGGCGCTCCGGAAGGCGCTTGGAGATCGCCTTGACCAGGGAGGGCCTGCCGAACGCGGTGAGGATGACCTGCGCGCCGTGCAGCTGACACTGCTTGGCGATGTGGAAGGCGATCGAGGCGTCGGTGATGACGCCGGTGACGAGGATCGTCTTGCCGGCGAGCAGTCCGTCGCCCCCGGGGGTGTCCTCGGTGTCGGTCTGGCTCATGTCAGTGCCCCATTCCCATTCCGCCGTCGACCGGGATCACGGCCCCGGAGATGTAGCCGGCGTCGTCACCGGCGAGGAAGCTCACGGCTCCGGCCACGTCGTCGGCCGAGCCCTTACGCCCGAGCGGGATCGCCGCCACGGCGAGCTCCTGTGTCTTGTCGTCCAGACCTGCCGTCATATCGGTGTCGATGAACCCGGGGGCCACCACGTTCGCCGTGATGTTGCGTGATCCGAGCTCGCGGGTCAGGGACCGGGCCATGCCGATCAGTCCCGCCTTGGACGAGGCGTAGTTGACCTGGCCGGCCGTACCGGATTGTCCCACCACGGAGCCGATGAAGATCAGTCGGCCGGCCTTCGCCCGCAGCATGCCCCGCGATGCGCGCTTGGCCACCCGGAAAGCGCCGGCGAGGTTCGCCTCCACCACCCGGGTGAACTGCTCGTCCTTCATCCGCATCAGCAGGGTGTCGTCGGTGATGCCGGCGTTGGACACCACCACCTCGACGGGCCCGAACTCCGCCTCGACGGCGGTGAACGCCTCATCGACCGAATCCGGATCGGTGACGTCGCAGTGCACCCCGAACAGTCCGTCCGGTGCGCCGGAGCCGCGGTGGGTGACCGCGACCCGGTGACCGTCGGCGTGGAGTCGCTGCGCCACCGCCTTGCCGATCCCGCGGTTGCCGCCGGTGACCAGTACCGTTCTGGGAGTGATGTCGCGCGTGCTCGTCGAAGCCATGCGCCCACCCTAGCGAGCGATGCCGCCGCCCCTGACCGCGCGTGGCGGGAGTGTCGGCCGGACCGGGGTCAGGGGATACGTCTGTGGGTGAGTAGCGACCCCGCGGCGGCGGCCATCGCCAGCAGCGAACCGATGATCAGCCACGGGCGCGAGGCATCCGCCTTCTTCCACTCGTAACCGATCTGCTCCTCCAGGGTGCGGTAGACGGAGTCGAGTTCCTCGAGGCTGGATGCGGTGAAGAAGTCGCCCCCGGACAGTTCGGCGATGGTCTCGAGTGAAGCGTCGTCGACCGGCACCGGCTGGGGGCGACCCTGGATGTCGACCGTGCCGTACATCGTGCCGAACGAGATGGTGGACACCGGGATCCCGGCCTCGGCCGCACGCTCGGCGGCGGTGAAGGCGCCGCGTTCCTCGGTCGGGTCCGTGGGTACGGTCTCCTTGCCGTCGGAGAGGAGCACGATGCGGGCGGGCGGTGCCTGGTCAGGGCCGCCGAGGCTCTCGGTGAAGGTCGTGATGGCCTGCGTCGCGGTGTAGATGCCCTCGCCGGTGGCGGTGCGTTCGTCGAGGCGCAGGCGGTCGATCGCGCGGACCACGGGGCCCCGGTCCGTGGTGGGTGCGACGAGCATCGAGGCAGTGCCCGCATAGGAGACCAGCCCGAGGTTGACGCCGGGTGTGAGATTGTTCGCGAACGTGGTGGCGGCCTGCTGCGCGGCCTCGAGTCGAGAGGGCGCGACGTCGGTGGCTTCCATGGACAGGGAGACGTCGACGACGAGCATCACCGTGGCCCGGTTCCGCGGGACCTTCTGCTCTTTCTGGGGCCCGGCCAGTGCGATCGTCAGCGAGACCATCGACAGGATGAGGAGCACCGCCGGGACGTGGGTGAACCAGCGCCTGCCGCGGGTGTCCACGGAGCGCAGGACGTCGAAGTTGCCGAAGCGGACCGTCCGACGCTTCTTGGACCGTAGGGCGAGCACGTATCCGATCGTGATCGCCACCGGCACCACGAGCAGCAACAGCCAGATCGGATGCTGGAACTCGGACAGGCTCATCAGCTCGCCTCCCCCGCGGTCTCGTCGTCGGGTAGGTCACGCTCCACATTCTCCCCGGTCGGGAGTCCGCCCTGCCTGCGGACACCGACGAAGTCGATCACGTCGCGGACCCAGTCGCGGTCGGTGCGCAGCGCCAGAACCGGGGCGCCGCAGCGGCGAAGTGCCGTGTGGACGGCGTGGCGGTGCTCACCGGCCGCACGTCGGTAGTCGGCGGCCAGCGTGTCGTCGACCTCCAGCTCGAGGACTTCTCCGGTGGCCGGATCCTGGAGCAGCGCCGCACCCACCGCCGGAAGGGTGATGTCGAGAGGATCGGCCACATGAACGGCCAGGAACTCGTGGCGGGCGCCGAGGACGCGCAGTGAGCGTTCCCAGTCGATCTCGGAGAGGAAGTCGGAGACGACCACCACCAAGCCGTGACGCCTCGCGGTGTTGCGGACCGCGTAGAGGCAGTCGCGGAGAGTTCCGCCGGGTGTGACCTCCGGGGCCGACCGTGAGACCTCCTCCAGGAGCCGCCGCACGTGATCTCTCCCGCCTGCGGCCCGCAGCACCCTGGGTCGCCCGTCACCGGTCAGGACCAGGCCCACACGGCTGCCTCCCGCGGCGGAGAGGAATCCCACGGTGGCGACCGCTGCTTCGACCAGACGTCGTTTGGCGCCGTAGCGTCCCTGGACGTCCAGGCTCGGGGTGAGGTCCACGACGAGCCAGGTCTCGAGCTCGCGGTCGGCGATGGTCTGGCGGATGTGCGGGACTGTCGTGCGCGCGGTGACGGACCAGTCCATCGTCCGGACGTCATCACCCGGCTCGTACGCGCGGGCCTCACCCGGTTCGGTGCCGGGCCCCGGGAGCAGACCGCGGTGGTCTCCTGCGAGGACACCGTCGAGACGTCGGGTGACGAGGAGTTCGAGCTGGTTGAGGGCGGCGCGGGACGACGGGTCGACCCGGTCGTCGCGCCGCTGCCGTCCCGCGTGCGTCACCGTGACGGCGTCGGGACGGGCTGGACCGGGGCCGCGCTGATC
>CAMNYG010000158.1 GCA_946570335.1 uncultured Dietzia sp.
GACGTCGGCTGTGCCCCAGCCCGCGGTCGTCGTGCGCTCGAAGGTGTCCGACGCGGCATGCACCTCGTCGGTCACGACCACGGTGGAGGTCGCGGTGTGGGATTCCCCGTCATCGTCGGTCACGGTGAGGGTCACGGTGTACGAGCCGGCGGCGGCGTACTCATGGTTCGCCGTCACTCCCGAGGCGGTCTCGCCGTCCCCGAACGTCCACGCATAGGTGACGATCGAGCCGCCGGCGTCGGTCGACGTGCTGCCGTCGACCGTCACCATCCTCCCGGAGATCGAGCTGGTGAACGAGGCGACCGGAGCCTCGTTGGGCGGCTGGGGCTGCGGACCGCTGAGGTCGCGAAGTCGGTAGTCGTCGACCGTGACAGGGGCTGCGCCCGATCCCGAGCCGGCCCGGTAGGCATACACCGCGGAGGCACCGGCATCGGTGAGGGCCTCAGCGGCGGTATCGGTGGTCTCGAGCTGCCAGCCGGAAGGTTCCGCGGAGCCAGCAGGCCAGACCTTCATCCGAATGCTGGGCTCGGCCTCGCCGACAACCTCGGCACGGAGGTGGAAAGAGCTCCCCGCCTCCCACGAGCCCGGCGCCCCGGGCTGCGAGGCGATGATCGCCCCGTTGCGCTGGATGAGCAGCCAGGAGGTACCGTCCGCACGGTGCCAGACGAGGGTGCGATAGCTGCTTCCGCTGACGTACCGCGCTTCGGTGCCGACGTAGACGGCTCCGGTGGACGGCGCCCCTTCGAGGGTGTACGTCATCTCGGTGCCGCTCTGTGCCAGGGATGTGCCGGGGAGGACCATGCTGCGGCCGCCTCCTGGGGTGAGCGCCAATCGTCCAGTTCCGTCGGCGACCGAGGCGACCGAGGCGCTGCCACCCACCGGGGTCCACGTCCCCCCTTCGTCGGCTGCTCCCCATCCGCTGCTCACCGTGCGGGAGAAGGTGTCGGAGGCAACGAGGGCCTCCGCCGCCACCGTGACGGACTGCGAGGTCTGCGCGGTGGCGCCGAGGGAATCGGTGACGTTCAGCGTGATCTCGTAGACGCCGTCTTCGGCATAGGCGTGGGTGCCGACGGCACCGCTCGAGGTGCTCGAATCTCCCCAGTCCCAGGTGTACTCGAGCGAGGCGCCGTCGGATGCCGTCGACTCGCCCGCGTCCGCCGTGATCGAGAGCCCGCTCGCGGTGGTCGAGAACCGTGCCACGGGATCATCGTGGGTCACGGTGAGGACCTGCGAGGTCTCGGCCTCGGCGTCGCGGTCATCGGTGACAGTGAGCGTGATGGTGTAGTCGCCGGCACTCGCATAGGCATGGGAGGAGACAGCGCCGGTCGAGGTGGTGCCGTCGCCCCAGTCCCACTCGTACGAGGCCACGGTCCCGTCGGGATCATGTGATGCGGCGCCGTCCGCGGTCACGCTCAGGCCTGCCGCGTCCACTGAGAAGGCAGCCGTCGGCGGAGTATTCGGGCCGAGCACCGAGACCTCGCGGGAGAAGGAGTCGAGCAGTCCGTTGCTGTCCCGGACGGTGAGGGTCACAGTGAACGTCCCCGTGGCCTCGTAGGTGTGGGACGCCGTCGCGCCGGTGACGGTGGGGGTGCCGTCGCCGAAGTCCCAGCGGTACTCAACGATCGTCGCGTCACCCGCGGCCGAAGAGCCGATGGCGTCCACCGCGACCTCTGCACCATCGGTGGATACCTCGAAATCGGCCTCGGGCGGCTCGATCCCGGCACCGACGGCGTAGTGGGCGCTGATCTGCGCCGACGTGAGAGCACGATCGTAGACAGCGACCTCGTCGACCGACCCCCGGAAGAAGTCGGAGGACGGGCGGTCCGGCCAGCCGCTGAGGCTGTCACCACCGATCCGCCAGTACCCTCGGTACGCCTGGGCCGAGGAGGTCGATGGGTCGGAGGCGACGAGTTCTCCGTCCACGTACAGCTGCTGCCCCGCGGCGCTCAGCGTGGCGACCGCGTGGTGCCATTGTCCGTCGTCGTATCTCTCGGGGCTCTGGACAGTCCGTACCTCGCCGGGATAGACCCCGAACACGAGACGACCGTTGTTCTGCATGTACAGGTGGCGGTCATAGCTGCCGGAAGTTCCGGAAGCGGAATCCCCGTACCCGAGCAGCTTCCCACCCTGACCCGTGGTCGTGCGGAACCACAGCTCGGTGGAGAACTCCGTCCCGACGTCGACGCGCGCGCTCGAGGAGATGCGGCCCGACGAGCTGCCGCTGAGCTCGGAATGACCGGTGTCGGAGTTCGGGATGCCGGGAGTACCCGCCGAGACGCCGCTGCCTGCCGTCGCGGGGGTGGTCCCCGCCCAGTCCTGCAAGGTGGAGCCGAGCGGGTAGTAGAGGATCGGGTCGTCGTCGAGCACGGCGTCCGTGTACGCCGCTGCAGTCCCCGCGGCCACGGTCACCGTGACCGGTGCGCTCGTTCGACTGTTGCCGTCACCGTCTCGTGCCACGACGGTGTATGCGGGCGAGGTGCCCGGGACGGCCGTGGTGTCCTCGAGGATCACCGTGGGCTGGTTCCACCACGTCGAGTCCTTGGTCAGCGTCGCCACGGGATCGCTGCTCCCGGCTCGCCGGAGCTCATAGGTCAGTGTGAGGTCGTCGCGGTCCCAGTTGGCCGGGATGGAGATCCTGGTCCTTCCCGGAGCGGCCGAGGAGGCGGAGGGCTGCCAATTGCTCGAGCTGAGACGGGGCCCGTCCTTCGCACCGTTCGGCGGATCGGTGGAGAAGCGGACGATGCCCTCGAAGCGCCCCTGGTTCACGCCTTGGAACTCTCCGGCGATCGAGATCGTGTCGCCGACCCCGGTGATCGAGAGACCGGCCTGCCCCATCCCGGTCGTGGTGCCGACGTAGAAATCGGGGTACCAGGCGTACGCCGAGGGAGCCGGGGTGCCCTCCCAGTTCTGGTAGGTGCCGCCGGCGTGCGGGTTCCGGCCGAGGGTCCCGCGCACGTCCGCGGTGTAGGCCTCGGCATAGCGATGCTCGCGGGGGCTCTGTTCGGGATGGAGGCCCATCGTCGAGCAGGCGTGGGTGTGGCTCGTGGTGTAGACCGTCTCTCCGGTGGAGTAGACGCCGTAGTGGTCACCGAGGCAGTCGGCGATCCATCGGACGTCTCCGGAATCGGCCTCCGCGGCGAAGGTTCCCTCGAGGTTGCCGATCGTCACTCCGGCGTAGACCCAGCCCGTGCCGTAGACGGCGGAATCATCTGCGGCCAGCGAGAAGATGCCCGCCTTGCCGTTCGTCGCACCGTTCTTGACCGTCTGGACCAGTTCCCAGTCGGTGTCCACAGCGCCTGTGCTGCGATCCACTGCAGCCGCGCCGCGCATCCTCGTGTTGCCGTTGACGCGAGAGAACCGGCCACCGACGACGATCTTGTCGCCCCCGGGATCGGCGACCATGGCGTCGACCTGGAGGTCCGTCTCCGGCGCCCAGGGCATGAGGGCGCCGTTGGCGGCGTTGAACGCTGCAAGATTCTTGCGCGGCGTCCCGTTGCCCTGAGTGAAGAGCCCTCCTGCATAGACCATCGAGCCATCGGCGACCAGGGCATAGACCCCAGTCCCTCCGATGGCGGGCTTGAAGCTCGAGATCAGCTCGCCGGTCGCCGCGTCGAGCGCGGCCATGTTCCATCGCGCCTGGCCGTTGACCGAGGTGAAGGAGCCGCCGATGTAGATCCGGCTGCCGTCGGGGGAAGTGGCGACTGCCTTGACGACCCCGTTGACCTGCGGTGCGAAGGGGAGCAGCGCCCCGGTCTCGATGTCGTAGGCGAGCACGTTCGAGCGCGCGGTCAGCTGGGTGCCCGGGTTCGCCATCGGTGCCCGTGCGTTGTCGAAGTCGCCTACCGCGTACACGGTGGTGCCGATGGTGGCCTGGGACCAGACGTACCCGTTGTCGATCTGCACTGTCGGGATCGGGTCCGAGGTGACGACGTTCTCCTCCCTCTGGAGCAGCGGAGGCGGGGAGGGCAGCGCAGCCTCATCCGCTTCTGCACGGGGACGGGTGAGGACCATGAGCCCCGCTCCGATGACCGCGATCGTCAGGAGGAGGGCGAGCACCCTGCCCGCGCTTCTCGACAACCGACGCATTGCCTGCACCATCGTGTTCCCCGGTTCCGACGCCTCGAAGGCGGCTGTCTAGGAGGTCTGCCCGGCGAAGACCGCGAGCGGCTCCCCGGCGGAGTAGTTCACGCGGACGGTCACCGAGCGACCGTTCGCGGGGTCGAGCATGAAGACGTAGGTGCCCTCGGCGGTCTCCCCCGCAGCCACCTCTCCTTCGAGCGGCGAGTACGGGGCGGACCAGGTGGGCACACCCACCTCTCCGCCATCGGCACCGAGGGAGACGACGGCTGAGCCGACGTCCTGCGCCTGCGTGGAGTCGTTCAGGACGTGGACGGTCACGACGACGGCGGCCCCGGCGTATTCGCCCGGGGTCTCGGCCTCCACCGTCGTGGTGGAGATGTCGGCAAGGGAGACGACCACGTCCGTGGGAAGCTCGATGGGCATGTCCAAGGTGCCCTGCACCTCGGGCAGGTCCGGGGCCGCCGTCGGTCCCTCCGCCGCGGGATCTGCCGGCGGCTGCCACTCAGTGCCGGGTTCGTCAACCTCCTCGTCGGCCGGCGGCGTCACGGTCGACGTAGGGTCATCGTCGGGCGGCGGCGACGCCGAGGGACTCGCCGGCGAATCGTCAGCGGTGCTCGGCGAACCCGCGTCGGT
>CAMNYG010000159.1 GCA_946570335.1 uncultured Dietzia sp.
GACCGTCTACACCTCGGGCGAGCACTGCCCGATGTGCAGCGCCGCCCACGCCCTGGTGGGGCTGGGCCGCATCGTCTTCGCCACCAGCGGCGCACAGTACGCCGCCTGGATTTCAGACCTGGGCGCGGAGCCCGGGCCGGTGGCGGGCCTGTCCATCACCGAGGTGGCGCCGGGGGTCGAGGTGACCGGGCCGGTGCCGGAGCTGGCAGAGTCGGTGCGCCTGCTCCACGAACGGTCGGTGCGGGCCGGGCGTAACGCGGCCCCGCACCAGCCCGGCTAGTCCGCGATCGCCTCGAGCGGGTCTGTCCTGGCCGCCCGGTTCGCGGGCCACAGCGAGGCCAGCACCCCGACGAACGCCGAGCACACCAGGACGATGCCGATCATCCCCCACGGGATGGTCGTCACCTGTAGCCCGCTGGCCGCGAGCACGGTGACGAACGCCCAGCCCAGATAGACGCCCACCGCCGCGCCGATGAGCGCGCCGAACACCGCGATCTGGGTGGATTCGAGGTTGATCGTGCGTCGCACCTGGGACCGCTGCATACCCACGGCGCGCAGCATGCCGATCTCGGTGCGCCGCTCGATCACCGACAGCGCCAGCGTGTTGACGATGCCCAGCACCGCCACAACCAGGGCCAGTCCGAGCAGGGCGTAGATGATCGAGAGCAGCTGGTCCACGCCGCCGGTCTGCTGGTCGATGTACTCCTGCTTGGTCTGCACCATCGCGATGGGTGTGTCGGCCAGTTCCGCGGTCACCGCCTCCAGCGTCTGCTCCGCGGTGTAGCCCTCGGCCGGGCTCACCAGCACGTTGAAGGTGGAGCGCAGGTTCTCCGGCACGAGCCGCTCATACACGTCTCTACCTGTGTAGAACGGGCCGAGGACCTGGGAGTCCTCGTAGACGCCGGTCACCCGCAGGGTGGACTCGCTGCCGTCGGGGCCGACGAGTGGCACCGTGGCGCCGTACGTCCAGCCCTTGTCGCGTGCCACGGAGCGCGACACCACGAGCGAGTCCTCGGCCGGTTGGAGGGAGCCGTCCACGACGGTGGCGTCGATCATCTCCTCGACCGGGCCGCCCGCGGCGGAGATCATCTGCTGCTCCCCGCCGAGCAGACCGAACCCGAACGCCAGGGCCGCGACGTCGCCCCCCTCGCCGACGGCGGAGACCCCCTCCCCGACGGTGCCCGGCAGCGGCACCGACGGCCCCTGCGATGAGACACCCTCCACCACCACGTCGGCCCGGATGTCCTGGTCGATGATGCCGCTGATGCTCTCCTTGGTGGTGGCGCCGAGCGTGCCGAACGCCGCGACCAGGGTGAGACCGAGGGTGAGCGCGAACGCGGTGGCCGCGGTGCGGCGGGTGTTGCGTCCGGCGTTGGTCGCCGCCAGCCGACCGACCGTCCCGAAGGGTGCGCCGATGACCCGACCGATGCCGCCGGCGATGGGCCGCGCGAGGGCCGGCATCACCAGGAAGCTGCCGATGATCAGCGCCGCCGCGCCCACGCCGACGGTGATCGCGCCGGCCTTGGTCGTGTCCTGCCAGGTGCCGATGAGCGCCAGCGCGATACCGGCGATCACAGCGAGCACACCGATGTAGGTGCGCATACCGCCACCGGCCTCGGTGGCCACGGAGCCGACGCGCATGCCCTGGACGGGGGCCACACGTCCGGCGCGCCGGGCGGGAGCCCAGGCGGAGAACATGGTGACGACGAAGCCGAGCACTAGCGGCGTGATCACCGACGAGGTGTCCAGCGCCAGATCGCCGGCCGGGATGCCCAGATCCAGGGCGTCGAGCACCACGAAGATCAGCTGGGCCAATCCGAAGCCGGCCAGGACACCGAGCGCCGAGCCCACGATGCCGGTGACCGCGGCCTCGGCCAGCACGGACCGGGTGATCTGGCGGCGCGAGGCACCGATCGCCCGCAGCAGCGCGAGTTCGCGCAGCCGCTGTGCGACCAGCATGGAGAAGGTGTTGTAGATGATGAACGTACCGACCAGCAACGCGATCAGCCCGAACGCCACGAAGAAGTAGTTGATGAAGTCCAGCATGGTGCCGAGCTGGTCCGAGAGCCGTTCCTTGACCTCCTCGCCCGTGCTGACGGAGAAGTCGGGGTACTCGGCCGCGATGGTGTCGCGCAGCGTGCCGTGGTCGACGCCCTCGTCGGCGCGGACGGAGACGTTGCTGGCGTGCTCGCCGTCGCTGAACAGTGCGCGGGCCTGCTCGGAGGTGAAACCGACGCCCACGTAGCCGCCGACGTCGGTGTTACTGGTGTAGGTGCCCACCACGGTGACGTCGATCATCCCGTTCGAGGTGGTGTACACCTGCGCGGTGTCGCCGATCGCGAGTCCGGCCCCCTCGAGCACGCCCTCGGGCAGGACCACCTCGCCGTCGGCGGCGGGCGTGCGCCCGTCGACCATCTCATTGCTGCTGCCGACCGCCTGCTCGGGATCGATCCAGGCCATCCCCTCAGACGGGGCGCCGCCGGACTGGTACGGGGTGCCGTCGGCGTTGAACAGCACGACCGTCCCGGACACGCCGGGGGTGGCCGCGGCGACGCCCGGCACGTCGAGGATCCGGTCGGCCACCTCGAACGGCACTCCGGCACCGCGCGGGTCCTCGGGCTCGATCATCACCGCGAGGTCGGCGGTGCCCTGATCGAGGAGCCCGTCGAAGGTGCTCTTGAGGGTGGAGGTGAACACCAGGGAGCCGGTGACGAATGCGGTGCCCAGCACCACGGCCAGGACCGACAGCAGCAGCCGCAGCTTGTGGGCGGCGATGTTGCGCAGGGAGACCCGCAGCATCGGTCGCGCGTGTCGGGGCGCGTGCTCGGCGTTTCGGGCGTGGAGGCCCTGGTGCTTCGCGGCGGCCATCACGGCTCCTCGAGGTCGCCCATGGCGGCGAGGATCTCGTCGGCGGTCGGGCTCTCGAGCTCACGCACGAGGCGGCCGTCGGCGAGAAGCAGGACGCGGTCGGCGTAGGTGGCGGCGCGCGGGTCGTGGGTGACGATCACGACGGTCTGACCGAAGTCGTCGGCCGCACTGCGCAGGATGGACAGCACCTCGGCGGACGAGGTGGAGTCGAGGTTGCCGGTCGGCTCGTCGCCGAACAGGATGTCGGGCCGTCCCACGAGTGCGCGGGCACAGGCGACACGCTGCTGCTGCCCGCCGGACAGTTCGGAGGGCCGGTGCGAGAGCCTGTCCCCGATCCCCAGTCGGCCCACTATCTCGTCGAACCACGCGCGGTCGATCCGGTGGCCGGCGATGTCCTGCGGAAGGGTGATGTTCTCCTCGGCCGTCAGGGTGGGCACGAGGTTGAAGGACTGGAACACGAACCCGATCCGGTCGCGGCGCAGCGCGGTGAGCTGCTTGTCCGGCAGTCCCACGATCTCGGTCTCGCCGATGCGCACCGAGCCGGAGGTGGGCCTGTCCAGGCCCGCCATGCAGTGCATGAGGGTGGACTTGCCGGAGCCGGACGGCCCCATGATGGCGGTGAAGCGGCCGCGCGCGAAGGTGGCGCTGACGTGGTCCAGGGCGCGGACCTCGGTCTCGCCCTCGCCGTAGGTCATGACGAGGTCGGTGGCGACGGCGGCCACGGGGTCCGCGGCGCCGGGGTGCTGGTGGGTCTCGGCCTGGGTGGTCATGTGCTCCCTCGAAACGTGGTGGTCGTCATAAAGCATGCAGCACGCCCGCCCCGGGACGGATCAGGGATGGCCCTGGTTTCCACCCTGATCGCGCCCACTCGGCCGCTGCTGCCGGGTCGGCCACCGCGCCAGTGTGCGACGGGTGACGAACCGGCGCGGTCGGCCGTTGACGGGGTCGGTGAACGAGATCGACTCCGCCAACAACTGGAGCGGGCGGGAGAAATCGCCGGGAACCTGTTCGAGGACGTCCGGGTAGAGGTCGTCGCCGAGGATCGGCGTGCCGAGGGCGTTCATGTGCACGCGCAGCTGGTGGGTGCGGCCGGTCGTGGGCTCGAGGCGGTAGAGGCCCACCCCGTCGCGGGTGTCCAGCAGCGTGATGCGGGTGTGGGCGTCGGCCTCGCCGTCGACCTCGGCGGCGCGGAGGACGCCGCGCGTCTTGACGATCCGGCTCGACCGCTCGCGCACCTCGGGGGTCCCTTCCGGTGCCGGCGCCACGGCGAGATAGGTCTTGGCGACGCGCCGCGTGGCGAAGAGGTCCTGGTAGGCGCCGCGGTGCGCGGGGTCGGCGGTCAGCACCAGCACGCCGGCGGTGAGCCTGTCGAGGCGGTGAGCGGGTGCCAGGTCGTCGGGCCCGAGGTCGCGGCGAAGCCGCACCAGTGCGGTCTCGGTGACGTGGCCGGCGCGCGGGGTGGTGGCCAGGAAGTGCGGCTTGTCGACGACGACGAGGTTCTCGTCCCGGAACAGGACCTCTATCTCGAAAGGCACCGGGATCTCGGGCTCGGGGGTCCGATACGTCCACACGTCCATGCCCCGGTGGCGCCTGGTCGTGCTGGTGACGGGACTGCCGTCCGCGGTGACGACCTGCCCCGCCTCGAGCGCGGCCTCGAGCTCGGCGAGCCGGTCCGGGAAACGCCTGCGGAGTTCCTCGGGGATGCTGCGGGGTCCCTGGCCGGGATCGGCGAGCCGGATGCGGGCCGGGTCGAAGCCCTCCCGCAGCGGCAACGGCCGGCGGGTGCGGCGGGAGCCGGAACCCCGGGAACCAGAACCCCGGGGACCAGAAA
>CAMNYG010000160.1 GCA_946570335.1 uncultured Dietzia sp.
GCCTCCTGAGCGCGGATTCACCGGCCACCTGCCCGCCCATGGAATGCCCCATGAGCAGCCTCGGGAGGGCGTCGGCTCCGGCCCCCTCCTCCGACCGGGACCATTCGGCCACCGCGTCACGCACCGCCAGGTTGTCCTCGATGTGGGTTTCCATCGCGACCTTGAATCGCGGCCCCGGGGCGGTGCCGTGACCACGCAGGTCGTAGGTCGCCACCGTGATCCCGCGAGCCCGCAGGAAGTCGACCATCCGTCCGTAACGTCCGGAATGCTCGCCGAAACCGTGGGTCAGCACGAGCACTGCCCGTGGATCTTCTGCGTGATGCAGGGTGACCTGCAGGCCGCCGGTGCCGGGAACTGGGAGAAGCGTTTCGCGCATGAACGCCAGACTAGCGCCCGCCCCCACCCGGGCGCGTCCGATCAGGCACCCCGACCGGGAGCATCCCGGATCCGCACCGGAACTACAGGATCGCCCCCGGCACGTAACCCGCGGCGTCCGGGTACCGCGCGATCAGCGCTTCCGCACGGGCGACCACCGCATCGACCTGGTCCGCGGCCGCCCCCACGAACGCCGCGCGATCGGCCAGCGCCTCGTCCAGCGCCGCCCGGTCCAGTGGGATGCGGTCATCGGCGGCGAGACGATCCAGCAGGTCGGGCTCGCGCCCCTCCTCGCGCATCGCCAGCGCCACGGCCACCGCGTTCTCCTTGATGGCCTCGTGGGCGATCTCGCGGCCCACCCCGGCCCGCACCGCGGCCATGAGCACCTTGGTCGTGGCCAGGAACGGCAGGTACCGCTGCAGCTCCTTGTCGATCACGGCCGGGTAGGCGCCGAACTCGTCCAGCACGGTCAGAAACGTCTCGAACATGCCGTCCAGCGCGAAGAAGGCGTCCGGCAACGCGACGCGGCGGACGACCGAGCAGAATACGTCGCCCTCGTTCCACTGCGCACCGGCCAGCTCGGCCGCCATCGAGCCGTAGCCCCGCAACACCACCTGCAGTCCGTTCACACGCTCACACGAGCGGGTGTTCATCTTGTGCGGCATGGCCGACGACCCGACCTGCCCGGGCTGGAACCCCTCGGTGACCAACTCGTGGCCCGCCATCAGCCGGATGGTCTGCGCGAGAGAGGACGGCCCGGCTCCCAGCTGCACGAGCGCCGAGACGACCTCGTGGTCCAGCGAACGCGGGTACACCTGCCCGACGGAATCGAAGGTCCGCGAGAAACCGAGGTGGGTCGCGACGCGCTGCTCCAGCTCAGCCATCCGGGAGGCGTCACCGTCCAGCAGATCCAGCATGTCCTGAGCGGTGCCCATGGGCCCCTTGATGCCACGCAGCGGATAGCGCTCGAGCAGCGACTCCACGCGCTCCACCGCGATCAACAGCTCATCTGCGGCGGTGGCGAAGCGCTTACCCAGCGTGGTGGCCTGGGCCGCGACGTTGTGGCTGCGTCCGGCCATGACCGTGTCCCGCCGGGCTGCGGCGTGCTCGGCCAGGCGACGAACGGCGGCCACGGCGCGGTCGCGCATCAGCTCGAGCGAACGCACCACCTGGAGCTGCTCGACGTTCTCCGTGAGGTCACGGCTGGTCATGCCCTTGTGGATGTGCTCGTGGCCGGCGAGGTCGTTGAACTCCTCGATGCGGGCCTTCACGTCGTGGCGGGTGACGCGCTCGCGGTCGGCGATCGAGTCCAGGTCCACCTGATCGACCACCGCCTCGTATGCCTCGATCACGCCATCGGGCACCCCGATCCCCAGGTCACGCTGCGCGCGGAGAACCGCGATCCACAATTGACGCTCGAGCACGATCTTGTGCTCGGCGGACCACAGGGTGGCCAGATCGGCGCTCGCGTAGCGCGAAGCGAGGACGTTGGAAATGCGGGGCTTGGCGGTCACGAGGCCGATTCTCTCATGAGGCACCGACACCGGCCTCAGCCTCCGCCGCCGGGGTCTGCATTCACCCCGTGCGGACACCGCTGGTGCTGCTGGTTCCGGCTCAGGCTCGGCTGCGGCTCAGGTTCGGCTGCGGCGATCGCGCGTGCTGCCCAGGCGGCGCATGACCGACCGGGAACGGCCGGCCCCGGAGCACGCCTCGGTCAGCCGGGGAAGCGCCCCGGAAGGACGAAGGGCGGCTCCGGCCGGCGAGTCAGGAGATCACCGAACCGCCGCTGGACCCGGCGATGATGTCGGCGGCGTTGACGTAGACCTGCTCGACCGTGAGCGGCGCCTGGAGCAGGAGCCACGGCCGGAGAATGTAGACACCGATGGTGATGATCTCTGCGGAACCCATGCGCTGACGGTAACCCGCCGCAGCGGCGCGTGGGGCGGACACCGCCACAGGACCTACGCCGCCATGGTGCCTACGGCGCCAGCACCGACTCCAGTCGGTCCAGGGCCTCGGCGATCTCCTCGGTGCCGCCTGCGAAGCTGAGCCGGACGGTGTGCCTGCCGTCAACGGTGTCGAAGTCGACGCCGGGTGTGAGCGCGACCCCCGTCCGGTCCAGAATCTCGGCACACCAGGCCACGGAGTCGTCCGTCCAGCGCGAGACGTCGAAGTAGGCGTAGAACGCGCCGTCCGGCGGAGCCACCTCCTCGACCCCCAGCTCCCCCAGCCGCCGCAACACCAGCTCGCGGTTGCGGGCGTACCGTTCGACGTGCCCGTTGAGCTCCCCGGCCGACTCCGGACTGAATGCGGCAACGGCGGCGAACTGGGCGTCCGCAGGCGGGCAGATCGTGAGGTTGCCGATCAGGCGATCGACGGGATCACGGAGAAATTCCGGCAGCAACATCCAGCCGATCCGCCAGCCGGTCATGGAGAAGTACTTGGACACCGAGCCCATCACCACCGCGTTGCGGCTGGTCTGCCAGGCGCTCGCGCACTCGCGACCATAGGTGACGCCGTGGTAGATCTCGTCGCTGACCAGCAGAGTTCCGTGCTCGTCGCACCAGCGCGCCAGCGCGGCCAGTTCACCCGAATCGATGATCGTGCCTGTCGGGTTGGCGGGACTGGCCACGATGAGCCCCGCCGGCGCGTGGCCGAGCTCCGCGGTCACGGCGTCCAATTGCGCAACGGTGGGCTGGTAGCGAGTCTCCGGGCCGCACGCGATCTCGTGCACCCTGCAGCCCAACGCCTGGAGGGTGTTGCGGTAGGCGGGGTAGCCGGGACGAGCCATGACCACGGTGTCGCCGGCATCGAACGCGGCGAGGAAGAGCACGGTGAAGCCGCCGGAGGAGCCGGTGGTGACGACGACGTCGTCGGCCGTCACGTCCACCCCGTCCCGACGCTGGTGGTACGTCGCGATCGCCTCCCTCAGGGGACGGATCCCCAAGGCTTCGGTATAGCCGAGGATCTCCGTGTCGAGAGCGTGATGCGCTGCCGCCAGCACCGGGCCGGGTGCCGGTGTCGAGGGCTGCCCGGCGCACAGGGAGATCACGTCGCCGTGGGTCTCCTGCCTGCGGGCCGCGGCGGCCAGGACGCTCATGACGTGGAACGGCTCGACGGCCGAGCGCCGGGAGGGCAGACGCCGGGAGGGGTCGCGGGTCACGGACATGCCCATGACGCTAGCCGTTCCCACTCCCCGCGATGCTCACGAGGTCGGGGTGCGGCGAACCGCACCTTTTCCCGCACCGCACGCGACAATGTCGCCATGAGCCTGCACATCCGCTCCGCGTGTCGATCGTCCGTGTCCGTCGTGGCGATGACCACCTCTGCCGCACTCCTCGTCGGCGGCCTCGCCGCGTGCGGTGGAGAGGAGCCCGTCCGGGAGGGGGACTCGAACGCGGACCACCGGCCCTCCCCCGTCGCTGTCGCCGCGGGCACCGGAAGCTACCCGGACGCCGAGCGCGAATGCATACTGCTGGACCCCGCCCAGGTCGAGGCGGCGATCGGTGAGGGCACCGCGACACCGGCGCCCCTGCGCTGCGTGGCCAACGGTTCCGGCGGTGACGCGATCGTGGTGTACTCGGCCCGCCAGGATGCCGACGACCTGACGCGGTTCCGCGCCGAGCGGGACGGTGACCCCGCGTGGTCCCCGGTCCCGGAGGTCGGCGAGACCGCCTACTTCACCGAGCACGACGAGCAGTTCGAGCGCCCCTCCCTGGCCGTCGCCACCGAGACCGCTTTCACCCTTGTCGTCCTTTACCCCGCCGACGGCGATTCCTACACCGCGGAGGAGATGATCGCGATGCTCGCACCGATCGGCGCCACCGCGCTGGACCGGATGCCGGTCGAGGACTGACCTGCCCTCTGCCCTGTTTCAGACGGTCGATGCCCTGGTTCAGACGGTCAACCCGAACACCCACACGAGCAGCGTCATGGTGACCACGGTGATGGCCACCAGACCCACCAGGTTGAGCCAGATCCCACCGCGGATCATCTGACCGATCGTCACGTAACCCGACCCGTAGGCGATCGCGTTGGGCGGGGTGGCCACCGGCAACATGAACGCGCACGTCGCCGCGAGCGCGACCGGGACGGCCAGCAGCATCGGGTCGACCCCGAGGCCCATCGCGACGCCCCCGGCCACCGGGAGGAACTTGGCCGCCGTCGCGGTGTTGCTGGTCAGCTCGGTGAGCAGGAGGATGCCACCGGCCGCCACGATCACGAGCACGACGATCGGCAAGGCGTCCAGGGACTGCGCCTCCCGGCCGATCCATTCGGTGAGCCCCGATGCGGAGAACTGGGCGGAC